>JBFJJV010000257.1:0-1553 GCA_041635265.1 Panacagrimonas sp. | reverse complement strand
GGATTGCGCTAACTGCGCCCAGTCAGGGCCGATTCCAGGACGTCTGACTTCGCCGCCACTGCTGTCGACGTAAAGCACCGCATTATCGGTACCAAACTCTCTGCCCAGGGCCTGGACCAGACTCAAAAAGCCGCGATCACTACCACCGCGAAGCATGGTCCGGGGGTTTCTGTCTTCGCCCTCGGCCTGCGAGGTGACTGTATCTCCAACTCCGATGATGAGCGGCATAAGGTGAGGGTCGAACTTGCGCTCGGCCAGGGAGCGCATGGCCTTTATTTCCCTGGGCGCATTACGCACGCTGAAATCATCGCCCAAGGGCGCGTTGCCGTGATGATCGCGGTAGTAATGGTTGAGCAAGACCAGCAATCCGGCTTCCTTTAGGGCGCCACTGAGCATGAACTGAAAGTCGGTTGTCCCCGCATCCTTGCCCCGGCCCCAGCGAATTCGTTCAGCACCACCAGACGCGTCTGTGCCGAGATTTGGTGCCAGATGAAGAAAGAACGAAGTCGCCAGTCCGGGCATTCGCTGTGTTTCATGCTGGAGCTCCCGCATGAAGTGATGAACATCATTTTGCAGTCGAATATAAGCCTGCGGTTTGGCCGACAGAGCACGGTGCAGGGCGTTGAGATTGATTGTGGGTGACACGACGTTTTCCAGCACACTGGCCCTGATCAGCTCGGCCCGTTCCTCCCGGGCCAGATCAAACGGGGCGCTCGAAAGCAGTGTGTCCAAAAGTAGTCTGGCTCGTTGAGGCACGGTGGCGAGGTATTCCAGTTCCTGATCGCTTACGCCAGGGTGCGAAACCTTGCCCATGCGATCTTGAAATTGCACGCCGCCTGCCGCCAGACCGGGCAAATACATGCCTTCAGCGCAACCCTGTTTTGAGCCCTGTAGAGCCCGATTCACGATGCCATTAACGCCGCGTTCGCCAATATGCTCGCCATTGGTCAGCACATAGAACGAACCCGCAAGATCACTTGCTGCGCGCACATATTTGGGATCAATCGCGCGGGTGATCGGATCTCTAACCAGCCCCATGCAAACACCATCAAGGTCTTGAACGATGAGCAGGCGCTCAGTGCGGCCGAGTTGCGTCAGCAGCAGTTCGTGATCTGTGCAGAGTCGCTGCGTGGCTAACATGGGCAAGAGGGTTTCGGCGCGCGACGGCGGCGCAGAGAGATCGGTAGACGGGCCATGCCTAATGCTAACGCGCATTAGCAAGGCGAGCTAAGCGCCCGGCTGTTTTAAAAATTAGAAGTCGCCGCCGTCAGTCGTTCGTATATTGCGCGGCTTGAACTCGGTTCAAACGCCGCCGCCATTCGCGCTAAGCGAATTAAGGCTAGCGAGAGAAATCAAGCCGCCGTCAGCAGGGTCTGAGGCAATTTCAAAAAAAGTAGAGATGTAGCCTCGTCCTAAAGCGCCCATATTTTCGATACCTCTGAAATATTCTGAGGCAATTTCCGTGAGCGATGGCCGATGGCGACATCACGTCTTGCTCAGGCCTCAGGCTTGGCAGCCGCACGCGACCTCGGGGGGAATGTTTTGGGCGAGAT
>JBFJJV010000256.1:0-1553 GCA_041635265.1 Panacagrimonas sp. | reverse complement strand
TCAAGGCTGCTGCGCACCGTGGTGTTGATGTTGTCAGCTTCGGCGTAGGCACGGTCTGCAATCGCGCAGAGGTCCGTTTTGCTGTCTTCAGGGCTGATGCATACGCCCACCAGCCAGTAGGGCGCTGAATGACATTCGAGGGCAACGTCTGCGCACAGGGGCGCCCCGACTTGCGATCAGGCGGTGGGAGTCGAAGCTCGGGTCCGCGGTAGAGGGTAAGGCAGCCCTGCCAGATTCCTGACATAGCAGTGAACGCAGCCGCGGGTGCGGCTCGGCCAGAGAGAGGGTTTTACTGAGCCGGTGACGGCCCCTCAGCGTCGAGCTCGCCGATAGCTGTTTCAACGCGCCAGATTGCCATGGTGGGGAAGCTGCCTGGTTCTTGCTCTGGGTGCATCTGGCCCGATGACCTGTGGATAACCCTGTTAACGTACTTTAACTTTGTACTGTAACAATCTGTTTTTATTGTATTAAAAAAGAACCAAAATAGCTGTCCTAAGCCCTTGTTCTGGCAAGATATTTTTGCTCTATACGGCTTGTGACTGGCAAGGTGGTGGAGTATAGTGGCCCACAGGTGTTTATTTGTGGGTAATTCTGGGGAGTTGCTCACACCACTCAGGATCTCAACGTGTTTTCTGGATCACATCAACTGACCATCGACGATAAGGGTCGCTTGGCGATCCCGGCACGCTATCGCCAGGAGCTGGCGGTGTCGTGTGCGTCGCAACTAGTGGTCACCCGTGGCCCTAATGCCTGTCTTGAGATCTACCCAGCTCCAGAATTTCAGCAAGTCGCTGATCGTATTCAAGAAATGGAGGATCGTGATCAGGCTGAAATCCTCAACAGTGTTTTTATCGGCTTTGCCTGCGAGACCGAGCTCGACAAGCAGGGGCGCGTGCTGCTGCCCCCATTGCTCAGAAAATTCGGCCGTTTTGACGGTGCGGCTGTCTTGATGGGAATGAACAGGCGATTCGATCTGTGGCCGGAAGAGCTTTGGAGTGAGCGTTTCGGCGATGGCCCGCAAAGCATTCATCCGCTGGTGGCGGATGCGTTCAGGAATCTGAAGCGATGAGAGGGGGCTGTCCGTGTCCCTGGCAGCGCGTCCTCAGCGCGCTCGCGCGGACGATTTAGACCAATGCTCGCTCATCGTCCGGTGATGCTCCAAGAGACGCTCGCCGGACTCGCGCTGCGTGTTGGCGGTATCTATGTTGATGCCACGTTCGGCCGCGGTGGCCATAGCGCTGCGCTGCTGGAGGCGATCGGTCCCGCCGGCACCTTGCATGCCCTGGATCGTGACCCGCAGGCCTGCCATTCGGCGCAAGCCCAGTTCTCCGGGCGAAATAATTTCCACATGCACCGGCGCAACTTTGCCGAGCTCTCAGCCTGGGCGAAAGAGCAGCAATTGCTTGGCCGTGTCGATGGCATTCTGCTTGACCTCGGCGTTTCTTCGCCCCAGTTCGATGATGCCGAGCGCGGCTTTTCATTTTCCAACGACGGTCCGCTGGACATGCGCATGGATCCAGATAGCGGCGAGTCCGCGGCGCAATGGATTGCCC
>JBFJJV010000255.1:0-1799 GCA_041635265.1 Panacagrimonas sp. | reverse complement strand
GGCGCGACGACAAAAACCGGTATCGACATGCCGGTCATGGCCAGAGTCATGACCGCATGATCGGTAAATCGATTTTGCCTGAGCGCGGCAATGATCCCAGCCGAGCAGCCGACCAGAAGCGCCAACAACATCGCGCCGACACCGACCCGCATGGATACCGGAAGCCCCTGAAGGATCAACTCGTTAACACTGTAATCCGTGTACTGATACGACGGCCCAAGATCACCTTGCAGCACTCCGCCAAGATAGCGACTGAACTGTTTCCACAAGGGTTCGTCCAGATGATAAGCCTGCTCGAGTTGAGCTAAAACCTCTGGCGGCAAAGCACGCTCTGTATCAAATGGCCCACCAGGGGCGGCGCGCATCATGAAGAATGCCAGGGCAATCAGCAGGAACAGCGTCGGAATTGCGGCGGCAAGCCTTGAAAGTGCTAGGCGAAGCATGGCGGGTAAGAGGAGTGAACCGGCCAAGCATCGCTATCAGACGGCGTGACGTCAATCCAGCCGGAGAAATAAAGGAAGGTTCCTGAAGAAGAAACTCAACGCTCAGCCCGTTCTAGCTCCGCCAGTTCCGCCTCTTATTTTCTGTCAGACAGTCTCAGATAACGGCTCTGGTGATGATCCATAATGTTACCTACCCAGCCGCTAACGCGCCGCGATACCAGTCTCTTGTTGACATAGAAGTACAAGGGGATCACCGGCAGGTCCCGTAGCAGCACCTTCTCAGCCCGATGCTGATACTCGGCCCGTAGCTGTGCATTGCCCTCAACGCTGGCTTTATCGAGTAATTCGTCGTACTCGGGACTGTGGTATCCCGTGTCATTCAGGCCGTGATTCGAATGCAGAATTTCGAGAAAAGTATTGGCGTCGTTGTAATCACCAATCCATCCTGCACGAAATACCTGCGTCTTGGTCTGCAGGCGGCGATTCTGCAAATAAACCTTCCACTCCTCATTGATCAGCACCGCTTCGACACCCAGCCACTGCTTCCACATGGCCGCGATCGCCGTCGCAATTTTCTTGTGATCTTCGCTGGTGTTGTAGCGAATCTCCACACGGGCCGGCCTTTCTTCCGAATAGCCAGCCTCCTGATACAAACGACGTGCCTGATCGAGTCGCTGTGCACGCGACCATTTGGCCCAGGGAACTTCGGAGGCCTGGTGGCCGATCACTCCCGGGGGCACCCATGAATACGCAGGCTGTTCGCCGGTGCGCAAGACTTTTTCAACAATCACCTCGCGGTCAATCGCCATCGACAGGGCCTGTCGCAACTTGGGATTATTCTTGAAGGGCGGTTGTTTGAGATTGAAGCCGTAGTAGTACACGCCAAGATAAGTATTAGCGTGCAGCTCATTAGGCATATTCTGGCGAATCCATTCCACCTGGCTGGTCGGAATACTGGAAGTCCAATCAATCTCCCCCGCCCGGAATCGTTTAAATTCGGAGCTCACATCCTCCGTGTTGATATATTCGACTCTGTCGATCGTGGTGTTGGCGTCATCCCAATAGAAGGGGTTCCTCTCCAGAGCGACATAGGATTGAATCTTTCGCTCAACCAGCTTGTAAGCACCATTGCTGACCAGCCGTCCGGGCTGCGCAAATTCATGACCATACTTATCGATGCTGGGCGGATGCACGGGGTAGGCGGAGGAATGTACTAACATCCCTAAAAAATACGGCGTCGGCCCTTTTAAGCGAATCACGAGGGTTCGCTCATCGGACGCTTCGACCCCAAGGCTCTCAGGGGCTAATTTGCCCTCAATGATGGCTTCGGCATTCAGGATGGGCGCAAGAATCTGC
>JBFJJV010000254.1:0-1824 GCA_041635265.1 Panacagrimonas sp. | reverse complement strand
CTATCATCCGCGGCCCGTGTGTCGTCATCGCGGCTCGGTAACACCATCAAATTTGTCATGTCGGGGCGTAGCGCAGCCTGGTAGCGCACTTCCTTGGGGTGGAAGAGGTCGCAGGTTCAAATCCTGTCGCCCCGACCAATAATTACCCTGTTATCTGCATCTATGGCCTGCAGTCGGCTACAGCCCGACCGTGCTTGGGTAGGTAGATTGCCGTGAGTGATTCGGGGCGAAATCTGTTCTTTGAGCAGATTGATTGCCGGCAAGTTTGAATCGGCGGTTCTCTGATCTGGATTGTTTCTGCGATGACATCAAGCTGAAACCCGTCTTTTTGGGTCAAAAATGGCACCTCCCGGGCGCATGAATTCCTGCTTCTGGTTTGCAAACTTATGAATAGCGCATCATCCAAATCGGCCGCGCCGCCGCGTCTAGCAGCCACGGTCCTGTTGCTCAGAGACGGTCCACAGGGCTTGGAAGTTTTCATGGTCGTGCGACACCAGAAAATCGATTTTGCGGCCGGGGCCCTGGTTTTTCCTGGCGGAAAAATGGCTGCGGGTGATCATGACCCGCGCGTGTTGGCGCGCTGCAGTGGTGTCGATGGACTCAGTGCGGAGCAGGTCGTTCTGCGCGTGGGCGCGATACGCGAGGCATTCGAAGAATGCGGCGTCCTGCTTGCTCGCCGAATGGGGCAGTCGGGGCTGTTGAACACCGAGGAATTGGCGCCCTTGGGTGCGCGCTATCGCCGGCCTCTGGACGCAGGGGAGATCGGCATTGCCGAGATGCTCGAAGCAGAGGACTTACAGCTGGCCTGTGAGGCGCTGGTCCCGTTTGCGCACTGGATTACACCCAAATTCATGCCCAAGCGGTTTGACACACATTTTTATGTAGTGGCGACACCCGCAGAGCAGCATGCGCTCCATGATGGCCGAGAGGCGGTTGATTCGGTCTGGATTCGGCCGGCCGACGCAATGGCTCAGGCACAAACCGGCGAGCGCACGCTGGTTCCCGCGACTTTGCTCAACGTGGAGAAGCTGGGTGAGGCCAAATCATGTGCTGATGCGATCAAATCAGCCACGTGCAGCAATGTGGTCTGTGTGGAACCGGAATTTGAGTTCGGCGATGGCCTTGTCCACATGAAGATTCCGGCTGATGCGGGTTACCGCATCACGGAATTCAGTATGCCGATGGGCAAGGCCTGAGCAGTGCTCTCGCGCTAATAGACGCGATCACTGATCAGGCGGCGAAGATATTCACCGTAGCCGCTCTTCAGCAGCGGCGAGGCAAGTTCTTCGAGTTGCTGATCGCTGATCCATTTCTGCCGCCAGCTGATTTCCTCAGGGCAGCACAGCTTGAGTCCCTGACGCTTTTCCAGAGTCTGCACAAACTGGGCTGCCTCGATCAGAGAGTCATGCGTGCCGGTATCAAGCCAGGCATCGCCGCGACCGAGCTTTTCTACGCGTAACTGCTGTTTGCCCAGGTAATGCGCATTGACATCAGTAATTTCAAGCTCACCACGAGGCGAGGGCTTGACCGCTTTGGCTACGTCGACCACGTCAGAGTCGTAAAAATAGAGGCCGGTCACGGCGTAGCGGCTGCGTGGGGCGGGCGGTTTCTCGACGATGGCGATGGCCTTGCCGTCCTCATCAAACTCGACCACGCCGTAGCGCTCAGGATCCTGCACAGGATAGGCAAAGACGGTGGCGCCTTGGTCTTGTTTTGACGCCTGTTGGAGGCGTTCAGAGAGGTCATGGCCGAAGAACAGATTGTCTCCCAGGATCAAGGCACAGGGATCGCCCGCAATGAATGCTTCGCCAATCAGGAACGCTT
>JBFJJV010000253.1:0-1853 GCA_041635265.1 Panacagrimonas sp. | reverse complement strand
TTCGCGGTGCTGCTCAAGCAACTCCAAGGTTCGCCGGACTTTCTGCAGTTTGCCGATGAATCGCGCTTGCGTGAATCCGAGCTGCGCCTGGCACAGGCCCGTCAAAGCCCCGGACTGACTCTGGCTGCAGGTGTTCGACGCTTGGAGGCCAGTGATGATCTGGGCCTCGTATTTTCAGCTTCACTGCCCCTGTTCGGCGTGCCACAACAGCGTGGCAAGATCGCTGAAGCCGAAGCCCTAGCAGCGCTGGTTGGGCCGCAGCGGGAGCAGGCCATGCTTAATGCGCAAGCTCAACTCTACGCGCTCTGGCAGGAATTGAACCATGCGCGCTACGAGGTGCAGGTGCAGCAACAGCGCGTCGTGCCGGCCGTCAAAGAGGCGCTGAAGCAAACCCAGTACGCCTTCGAGCGGGGTCGCTACTCCCTGCTTGAACTGCGGGACGCGCAAGCCGAGTGGGCGACCCAACGGCGACGTCTGATCAAGGCCGCCGCTGAATTTCACGGTTATCTGATTGAAATCCAGCGTCTGACCGGAGCGCCCGCGCCCGGCCTTTCCACCAAACAAACGAGTCAACCATGAACACTTACAACTATTCCTGGCCCTTGGCCGCGCTATTGGCCCTGAGCCTTGCGGCCTGCGGTAAACCAGCCGCCGACGGCGAGCATGCGCCTGCTGATCACGGCGCCGTCGCAGAGGTCCAGAAAGGCCCGCACAACGGGCGCATGCTGGTAGATGGCAACTTCAGCCTGGAACTCGCCATCTTCGAATCCGGGGTGCCGCCCGAGTATCGCGCCTGGGCAAAGCAAGGCGGGGAGCTTCTGCCGCCGAATGCGGTGAATCTGGTGGTGGAACTCAGCCGTCTGGACGGTGAAAAGAACCGATTTGAATTTTCCGAGCAGGGCGACTTTTTGCGTGGCGATGGTGTCGTTACCGAGCCGCACTCCTTCGATGTCGAGGTGATTGCCGAGTATCAGGGCAATACCCATCGCTGGACCTATGAGAGTCACGAAGGCCGTGTGACGATCGCCGCAGACAGCGCGGAAATGGCCGGTGTTGCCATGGACACGGCCGGCCCGCGGCTGATTCGCGATGTGCTGCCCTTGTACGGGCGCATCGTTACCAATCCGGATGCGGTGCGCGAAGTCGGCGCCCGCTTCTCCGGCGTGGTGAAGCGGGTGCCCAAGACGGTCGGCGATCGCGTGAAGGCCGGCGAGACCTTGGCACGGATCGAGTCGAACGACTCTTTGCAAATGTATTCCGTCAGCGCCCCCATCAGCGGCACCATCACCGCGCGCATGACTCATCCCGGGCAGCAGGCAGGCGACGCGGCCCTGTTCGTCATCAGCGATCTATCGCAGCTGTGGGCGGAGTTGTCCGTGTTTCCGCGTGATCTTTCACGTATCCAACTCGGCCAGGACGTCTTTCTGCGCGAGGTCGATGGCGAGCGCAGCAGCAGCGGAAAAATCGTCCGCATCGCGCCTTCGGGCAGTCACGCCAATCAGGCGCTGAAAGTGTGGGCGCGCCTGGATGACGCTGAAAGCGGCTGGACGCCGGGGCAATACGTGAATGCGCAAGTGCGGATTGGCGGCGTCGAGGTGCCCCTGGCCGTCAGGCAGTCGGGGCTGCAGGCATTCCGTGATTTCACGGTGGTATTCACGCGCGTTGAAGACACTTATGAGGTGCGGATGCTGGAACTCGGGCGCAGTGACGGTGAATACGTCGAAGTGCTCGGTGGCCTCAAGCCCGGTGCGCCCTATGTCGCCGAAAACAGCTACCTGATCAAGGCCGACATCGAGAAGTCCGGAGCCAGTCATGATCATTGAAGCCCTGCTGCGCTTCGCAATCCATCGTCG
>JBFJJV010000252.1:0-1871 GCA_041635265.1 Panacagrimonas sp. | reverse complement strand
GGGCGTTCATCCTTGCTGCCGACGTGGTACCAGACGTTGACTGCCACCAGGGGCGCCTTGTGATCTTCGTGAATCAACAATGTCAGACCGTTAGGCAGGATATGCTTCTCGTACGGAATATCCGGATCGAAGGCTTGCTTGGGGGCTTTGCCGGCGGCCGCGGCAGCAACAGAGATCAACAGACCGGGGATGATAAAAATAAGCAGCGCAATGGCGCGCAGGCGATGAATCATGAAGACGCTCCGAATTAAAAATCGTTTCTTCTTGTTTGCGAACAACTTGGACGATAGAACATGAAAGCGGCCAGTGGTTCCACTGGCCTTGCCGCCGGTCATTCCCGATTCCATGTTGATCAGTCACATCAACTACAGCCCGTCAGCCGTCGCATCCGCTCACCGTACTACGATGCGCGGCCCGATGCAGACGATATTGGCCTGGTCGTGATTCACGCGATTTCCCTGCCACCGGATACGTTCGGCGGCAGCTGGATCGATGCATTTTTCGCGGGCAAGCTGGATTTCTCAGCGCACCCTTATTTTGAAACGATCCGCGCGCTGCAGGTGTCAACGCACCTTTGCATTTTCCGTGATGGCAGCATCAGCCAATACGTTCCCTTTGACCAACGTGCCTGGCATGCGGGCCGATCAAACTGGCAAGGTCGCGAACGGTGCAATGATTTTTCCATCGGCATTGAGTTGGAAGGGTGCGACAGTCGCCCCTTCGAAGACATTCAATACCTGCGGCTGGCAAGCTGCCTGACCGCTCTGTTCGAACGCTATCCCAATCTGGATGCCGATACACTGGCCGCTCACTCGGATATTGCACCCGGGCGCAAAACCGACCCCGGCCCGCACTTTGACTGGCCGCAGCTGCGGTTATTATTGGCAAGCTCATGACTATGCTCGCCATCATCTCTGCGCTGATTGTCGAGCGCATCGTCGGCCATTTGCCAGAATGGACGGCCCCGCGTGTTCTGCGCAGCTATCTGGCCGTCTGGCACCGACTGCTCCCTTTTCATCGCCTATGGGCCAGCGCAGCGGCCATTCCCCTACTGCTGGCACCGCCGCTGGCCCTGACCCTCTATTTGCAATCCACCATGCGCGAGCCGGTGCCAGAGCTCCTGTTTTCTACCTTGGCCTTGATTCTCTGCCTGGGGCCGCGCGATATTTCGGAAGACGTGCGTCGCTGGCTCGAAGCGCGCGAGGCTGGTGATGTGGAGAACGCAGAGCAGTTGGGCAACCTGCTCAAGCAAGGGCCGGGCAGATATGACGATGCCTATCTGCGCTCACGCAATCTGCTCGGCTCACTGTTTATCCAGTCGCACGAGCGCCTGTTCGGTGTGCTCTTGTGGTTTCTGGTGTTGGGCCCGGTCGGCGCGGTGTTCTACCGCGTCGTCAGCCGCCTGCCCAAGCTGATGGCAGAGCGCAAGCTGTCCCCTAAATATGGCGAGATCGTGCACTCTCTGGCTGCGTGGATCACGGCCCGCCTCACCGCAGTGCTCTACGGGCTTGCCGGAAGCCTGGACGATTCGATTCGAGAATATCGGCGGCTGGCGAATCAGACCATGCTGGGCTGGCGCGGTTATACCTGGGCCCTGCTGGCTGAAGTGGCCTCGGGTTCAATCGAATTTGAATCCAAAGACGGCGCCACCGAAGTCCCTGCCACACTGGAGCTGGCAGTTCAGGAGGTTCTGCGATTGCAGTTTCGCGCCCTGATGATTCTGCTCGCCGGCGTGGCCGCTGGCGTCGTCTTCGCCTGATGGCACGCCATCTGACGGCAGGTTTGCTACTGATCTTGATCTCTGTGCAGGCAGGCGCCGAGCGGGTGATTACCCTCGCGCCGCATCTGACCGAACTGGTCTGCGCGGCGGG
>JBFJJV010000251.1:0-1943 GCA_041635265.1 Panacagrimonas sp. | reverse complement strand
CGAAGCAGAAGGCATTGCACAGATTCTGATCGACGCTGGCTTCGAATGGCGCCAGCCCGGCTGCTCGATGTGCCTGGCGATGAACGACGACGTGCTGGAGGTCGGCCAACGTTGTGCGTCGACCACCAACCGCAACTTCGAGGGGCGCCAAGGCCGAGGCGCCATCACCCATCTGATGAGCCCCGCGATGGCGGCCGCCGCAGCACTGACTGGCCGCATCACCGACGTGCGCAAACTGGGAGTTCCCAATGCCTGATACTTCGCGAATCAAGGGCATCACTGCGCCACTGCCCATTGCGAACCTGGATACCGACCAGATCATGCCCAAGCAGTTCCTGCGCGGCATCGACAAGAAGGGCCTGGACAAGGGTTTGCTCTGGGATCTGCGCTACCACGGCGATGGTCAGCCACGTGCCGACTTCGTCCTCAACAAGCCGCTGTTCGCAGAAGCCAGCGTGCTCATTGCCGGAGCGAACTTCGGTTGTGGCTCCAGCCGAGAGCATGCGGTGTGGGGCTTGCAGCAATACGGCATCACGGCCGTCATCGCGTCAAGCTTCGGCGAGATCTTTTATTCGAACGCGATGAACAACCGGCTGCTGGCGGTGGTGCTGTGCGAAGCCGATGTGCAAGCGTTGCTCAATGAGGCCAGCGCGAATACACAGCCACTGCATGTTGAGATCGACGTGAAAGCACTGACCGTTCGATCGCCGTGCAATTGCTTTTCCTTCACACTGTCGGAACGACATCGCGGAATGTTCGTCGACGGACTGGACCTAATCGGTGCTTCGCTCGAGCACCGTGCAGCCATCGAGGCATTCGCTGAGGGTCACTGGGTAGCGCGACCATGGGTGCGAGACGTTGCGCGACGAACCAAGAAGCGCCTATCAATGGACGTTGTGCGGAACGTGTCGGCCGGGCAGACCAACATTGGCGCTAACGCTGGCGACGTTTCGGCGCAAGGCCTTTAGACTGCTGCCCACCGCATCGACCGCCTGGCTCGGCGGCCTTTGGCGTGACGTTGGAGCTCGACCACATCGGCCTGTGCCAAACCCCGAGCACGCCGCACGGTTTTTTTGCAGGGCGTCTGCGCCAGCCTGAGCTGTGCCCACAAGCTGCATATCGTGGCCGAAATCTATGCAGCAGTGTATCGGAGTCGATCGGCGGCCGTGTTCTGCTGCCTGTGGGTGATCAGATAGTTACCATTCAAATCAAAGATGGTAGACAGGATGACGTAGTGATGCGTCAACCCAGTTCATCCATCGAATTTGACAAGGTCCTTAAAGATCAATTGACCCCAGCTATTTCCGCTCGCCTGGACCAGCAGCCCACCTTCGGAAATGCCTCCAAGTTTGATCGGCGAGAAACCGATATTTTCCGCGAGCGCGCCAACGTCAGCTGCAGCATCGCCACTCGCGAGAAGCACGACTCTCCTGCCACCATGTACGGCCGGATCTTGGTCAAGGACTGCGGCCGCCAAATGGTTGAACCCTTTGACCAATCGTCCACCAGTGAAGGCCATGCGCCATGGCCTTGGAAGAAGACTGCCCTCCTAGATTCTCGGGAGGCACGCCGTAGGCATTGTGAACCGCCCCGTATTTGAACTGACCCCCAGAGGTTGGACGAGCTTCAAGGGGGTCAGTTCAAACCCGGGGCACTTCAATGCTCGTACCCGAGGCGGATGGACTTACGATGGCTATTTGCGACAGCCACAGCTCCATAAAAACTTAGGACACGGCTAGGACATGGAGACTAAAAAGTAGAAAAGGGTTAGCAAATACTTATCTGCTAACCCTTATCGTTTATGGCGGAGTGGACGGGACTCGAACCCGCGACCCCCGGCGTGACAGGCCGGTATTCTAACCAACTGAACTACCACTCCTGGTAGCGGCAACACCCACTCTTGCGAGTCAGCTTGCCGACTTTTGCCTTGCTCATCGAGAGAT
>JBFJJV010000250.1:0-1947 GCA_041635265.1 Panacagrimonas sp. | reverse complement strand
ACAACGTCTGAGATTTTCAACTGGGAAGGCAGATCACTGATGTAGTACACCTCTGGAGACAGGAATTGCTGCCCTGTAAGTGCTTCAAGGAGCGGCACCAGCGTCTCGACGTTGAGCGCCAGCGCGACCCCGCCAATGACGCCCAGCAGGGTTCCAACCAGACCGATGATCGAACCCTGCACCATGAAAATGGCCATGATCGATCCCGGTCTGGCGCCGAGGGTTCGCAGAATGGCAATGTCAGCCTGCTTGTCCTGCACGACCATGACCAGTGTCGAAACAATATTGAAAGCGGCCACTGCGACGATCAGTGACAGAATGATGAACATCACCATTTTCTCGGTGGCAACGGCGCGGAAGAAATTGGCATGGCTGCGTGTCCAGTCGTTGACGTAGTAAATGCCGTCCAACTCACCTGCCAGCTCTCGTGAAACGACGGGCGCGCGAAACATGTCATGCAATTTCAGGCGCACGCCGGTCACGCCCTCGTTCATGCGGTACAGGGCCTGCGCGTCGGCCAGATGGATCAATACCAGACCGCGATCAAACTCGTACATCCCCACGCGAAACACACCCGACACGGTGAATCGGCGGAATCTGGGCAATATGCCAGCGGGCGTGACGCTGGCAACTGGAATCATCAGATCGATCTTGGATCCGGTTGAAACACCCATCGCCTGTGCCAGCTCCCAGCCGAGCACCACGTTGTATTCCCCCGCTTGCAGCGACTCCAGCGATCCTGCCTTGATGTGCTGGGCGATATCGGAAACGGTCTGCTCCGCCTCCGGCAGGATGCCGCGCAGCATCGTGCCCGACAATTCCTGCCCGACACGCAGCATGCCCTCCCCTTCGATATACGGAGCGACGGCCTCAATGTCCGCATTTACCTGCGCGGACCTAGCCACGGACTGCCAGTCTTGTAGCTGACCGCGATAAGCCGAAATCGTGGCGTGGCTGGCCATTCCCAGAATACGCAGACGCAACTCTTGCTCAAATCCGTTCATCACGGACAGAACCGTTATCAGCGCCGTGACGCCAATGGCGATGCCCATCATCGACGCAGCGGAGATGAAAGAGATGAAGTGATTGCGCCGCTTGGCCCGCGTATATCTCAGGCCGGCAAACAGCTCGTAGGGGTTACGCATAGATTTGTTTTATTGAAGGCGCGCTATTCTAGACATGGAAAGCACTTTCGCGTTCCGCCAGTTTAAATTCGCTCAGCTGTCCTCGCGGCTCGTCAACTCCTTGAGCAAGCGCCCGAACAGACTCTCACAGCGATTCAGGACATCCGCCACCAGGGTCGCCGTCACATCAAAGCTTGCGTGGTGAAAGCCGTGCTCCACTGCCTCCAATTGCATCGCCAGCGACGATGCCCCTAGCATGCGACACGCTGACTTCAGGTTGTGTGCTACACGCCCAGCGTCTTTACTCAGCCCCTCTCGAACAGACTTCTCCATTTGGCCCCGCTGCCTGGGAAAGTCTTCATTCATAATTTTGATTAACTGGGTGGCGCCCTTAATCTCATGAATCGCAACTAATTTGTCCAACATATCTGCTTCATAATCAGACTCCGCGCCGTACTGCTGATTTGTGACCACTTTGTTCGAAACCGTCGGGCCGCCCCGATTTGAAACATTGACCTTTGCCAGTGCGGCGGCCAGTTCGCGCATTTCAATGGGCTTGCGAATGTAATCATTCATACCCGCAGCCAGACATTCCGCCTGATCCTCGACCATCGCATTGGCGGTCACCGCGATGATGTAAGGCCCCGGCTCGGCGCGTTGGCGAATTTCTCGGGTGGCCTGAAGGCCATCCATCTCGGGCATTTGCACATCCATGAGAATCACGTCATAGGTGTGCAGATTGACCGCATCCAGTACTTCGCAGCCATTGCCGGCGGAATCTGCCTGATAACCCAGTCTTTCCAGAAACTGCAGAATGACTCTT
>JBFJJV010000249.1:0-2037 GCA_041635265.1 Panacagrimonas sp. | reverse complement strand
CGGCCTGACCACAAGGCGTCGGACATGAAGTCGCAGCTCCAGCCCTGGTTGGGTTGGCCCGCCGCCTGCAGCGGCTGTCTGATCCGAGCAGGTAGCCGCTTCTTGCCTCGCCTGGGCAGGTTCACCCGCAACTCGCAGTACACACGCCACAACACGGTCTTGCCCCAGGGCTGTTTCTGAAAGCGGGCTGTGGCGTACAGCAGGTCAAAGCCATGGCGTGGATTGATGGCCAGATGGTTTTGAATGAAGTTGATCACCCCGCAGTTGTCGCGTGGCACGGGCTGGTAGCGCAAAGTCGAACGGGCCAGGCCACTGGCCTTGCATGTCCTGCGCTCACTCATGCCGTGGTCGTTCATCAAAGATTGCACGACCATCTCGCGACGCTGCGGGGTCAGAGCTTTCGCTCGACGACATCCTTCAACGCGTGGTGCATGAGCGCCAGGTCGGCGTACATGCGTTTGAGCTTGGCATTCTCATCCTGCAGCTCGCGCAGTTGCGCCAGGTGCGACACGCTCATACCGGCGTACTGGCTCTTCCATTTAATGGGATGGACTCCCTCATTTGATTCGGCCAATATGGTCGTTCAAATGCCGACTGTCTCAACTCAACCTTGGAGAGCGCCATGACCGAATGCCACTATCTCGCCATTGATGTTGCCAAGAATGTCTTCCAGCTGCACGGAGCAGCTGCAGACGGCAGTGTCGTGTTTCGCCGCCGTCTGATGCGGGATCAACTGAGCGCCTTTGTGGTTCAGTTGCCCGCTTGCGAAGTTGCCATGGAAGCGTGTGCCAGCGCCCACCATTGGGCTCGACAGTTCACCGCCATGGGGCACAGGGTCCGGCTGATCAGCCCACAATTCGTCAAGCCGTTTGTCAAAGGCAACAAGAATGACGGCAACGATGCGGAAGCAATCTGCGAGGCAATGCAGCGCCCGAACATGCGATTTGTGCCCATCAAGACCGTCGAGCAACAAGATATCCAGAGCCTTCACAGAATCCGATCTAGGTTGGTCAACGAGCGCACCGGCCTCGTCTGCCAGATCCGCGGCATTCTGGCCGAGCGCGGCATTGTGTTTGCCAAGTCAATCACCCGTGCCCGTAGAGAGTTTCCGGTCATCGCCCAGGATCTGAACAATCCGCTCACGCCGACACTTCGGACGATGATGAGTGAGTTGATCGAGGAGCTGCGCGCGCTCGATGAGCGAGTCCGCGTCATGGATCGGCACATCGACTCAGTATTCCGAGCCAATGAGGCTTGCCAGCGCATCGCCGGTATCGAGGGCGTTGGTCCCAAGACCGCAACGGCATTTGTGGCCGCCGTGGGTGACCCCAAAGAGTTCAAGAACGGGCGCCACTTTGCCGCCTGGCTCGGCTTGGTGCCTCGTCAGCACTCCAGTGGAGATCGCTTGCAACTGATGGGCATCTCCAAACGCGGCGACAAATACCTTCGCACCTTACTGGTTCACGGCGCGCGAGCGGTCTTGCGGACAGCGCCAAAGAAGAACGATCACAAGCATCAATGGGCGCTGCAACTGGCCGCCAGACGCGGTGCAGCCAAAGCCATCGTCGCCATTGCCAACAAGATGGCCCGCGTGATCTGGGTGCTGCTGGCCAAGAAGGAGGACTATCGCCCAGCGAACTGAATTGTTTCTGTCAAGTGCGTTGTAGCTGATTGATGGCTCATCGGTTGATCCGGCATCCAGGGAACCTGTCTTTTATAACGACCTAAATCGTGAAGGTCTGCCATTTGTTGAGGCCTGGGTGCGCGGATTCCATCGGGGCGCCGACTTCGTCGTGACGCCGAATATATGTACGCAATCGACCTTGATGCCCTCAAGAAGTGAACAGCGCAGTGACAGAAAACGAAAGTTGCACCTTCAACCCGGGAGTCCATATATGTAGAAAGTGGCATCGCTGAAACCGCCGTTGCGGCACAACTCCTTGATCGGCATGCCGGCCTCGGCCTGCTTGAGGAAGCCGATGATCTGTTCCTCGGTGAATCTGCTCTTCTTCATGTCCGTCATTCTCCTGGTGGTTG
>JBFJJV010000248.1:0-2135 GCA_041635265.1 Panacagrimonas sp. | reverse complement strand
TCTGGAAGTCGTTGGCAAACGCGCACAGCGTGCGGATGATGGCGTCCGGGTTCCAGCCCGCCTTGTATTCGATGCGCTCGCCCTCCACCGTGCGCTGGCGCAGCAGGTCGGCGATGTTGATCGGCAGGTGTTGCGTCATGGTGAGGAGGGCTGTGGGTCAGTCTGCCAGAGCGGCCACTGTCTCGGCGGGTTCGGGGTGGACGGGCACCGGGACCCGGCCGGTGAGCAGGTCGTGCATGAGGCCGAGTTTTTGCTTTTGTAGTTTCCATTTGATGTTGCCCTGCTTGCTCAGGTAGGCATCGGCCGCCTGCATTCGCCGAACGATTTCAACCTGTTCAGGCGTACTGCAAGGGTGGGCCATCAAAATCTTTCGAAACTCGCTTTGTTTAATTCCCAGAGCAGTTGAACCGCTGGCGAGGCGCAGGATCGCTTGCTGAGTCTCCTCAGCCATCAGTCTGTAGGCGAGAAATGTGGCATCAAGGTGTGGTGATGGCTGGAGAATGATCGCGCGCTGGGCAAACGCCATACGTTCGTCTGTTGGAACTTGGGCCACATTGCCCAAGGGCGCTTCGGTCGTAAAGAGCACATCGCCTTTGACTGGTATCCCTCTCGTCATCCATCTCACGTACGCCGATTCGGCAATGAACTCTCTGGGCTCAGGATCGATGTAACCCATGCGCACGTTTTTCGCTGTGATCAATGGAACGCCCGAAACGGTCTTCTCCGGGGTCTTCCCACGGTAGTCAATCACACTGCGAAGCGCGCTCTCGATAGTTGCAACCTGCCAATCGCGGGGAATCCATCCCAGCGCCGTTTCCTGATACAGCTCCGGCGCCTCGCTGCGGGGTGGGCGGAGTTGGCCGTTGGACAGCACGCCGCGGGTGAACAGGTCGTGCATCAGGCCGGCCTTGATCTGCTGGTGCTTGGCGATCAGGGCTTCGGTTTTTTCGATGGCGGTGTCGATCAAGGATAGCAATTTGGCGATACGCCTCTGCTGCTCCAGGCTCGGGCAATAGATCTCGTGTTGCCCAGCAATATTCGTATTCAGGTTGACCTGAGTCCCTGGCTGGCCTTTCCCGATGAGAGCCGATTCGGAAAATTGCAGAGAGTAGTAGAGGTACTCGGTCTCGATGCCAGTCAGGTCATAGAACTGCACAAAGCCGTCATGGATACAGGCATCCATGTCAACAATGATGGGGCGACCTATCGTGCCGCAGATCGACATGATGAGATCGCCAGGCCGCACGCGAACGCTCATCGATTCGCCGAGAGCAGACAGATATTCCTCTGTTGACCTCAGTCGTCGGCCGGAGCGAGTCACATCAACGATACGGACCCAGCCGACCTCGCCCCCGAAGTACTTCGGATCACTGATCGGTCGTGGTGATGCGCCCCGACGAATCTTCGCGAGAGAAGAAATGCGACGGACTTCACGCATACCCCAACTCCGCCAAAAACCGCTGCAGCTCCGCCGCCGCCGCGTCGCGCTCGGCCTCGATCTGCCGCGCCGTCACTGCGTACTTGCGCCACAGGTTGTCGATGGCGGCCACGCAGGCGCGTTGGTCGGCGCGCAGGTACTGGCGGTAGCTTTCCAGCAGCACATCGCCCAGCCGTTCGGTGATGGCCTGCTTGGCCTCGTCGGTGGCTATCTTCGCCCGGGCCTGGGCTACCAGGGCATCGCGGTTCTGCGTGGTGCTTTTGATGAGTACTTTCAGGGCCTTGGCTTCGTCTTCCAGTTTTTTGTGCCGGGCCAGTTGCGCCTCGATACGTTCCACCTCGCGTTGCAGCTGCACCGCGTCGCCCAGGGCCGGGTCGCGTTTGGCGAGCTTGAGCTGGCCCCTGGTTTCTTTCAGGCTGGTCTTGAAGGCTTTCACCTCGTCGGCGGGCAGCACGCCGGTGTCGTCTGTGTCTTCAAAGTCCTCAACGCTCGCGGCGGTGAGCAGGGCTTGCAGCTCGGCCAGGCGGGCGTGTTGCTGCTCCAGCTCGGCCAGCACCTGGGGGAACTGGCTTTGCAGGATGTCCTGGTCCGGGATCAGCTCGGCACCCCAGCCGCTGGCAGCGATGGATTTGAAGTCGGCCGCGAGCTGCTGCATGTAATTGGCGAATGCGCCGCGCACCTGGAAGCGGTTGAGCAG
>JBFJJV010000247.1:0-2214 GCA_041635265.1 Panacagrimonas sp. | reverse complement strand
TCATAGCCAAGATTATTCAATTGGCGACGGATGAGATGCTGATTTACGGGGTGATCTTCAGCAACCAGAATACGCTTGTTCAGCATCTCGGAAGAGGCGCTGTGAGGCGCGAGCTGCAGCATCTCGGCTTGCAATCCTTTCGCGGACAGCAAGCGGCGCAGCAGATTTCGGTAACGCACTGGCCGAGAAATCCGTTCGCAGATCTTTCCGTTCATCCAAACATCGATCGAAAGATGCATCTGATCCGGCAAATCCGATTGGCGCAGACAAAGGTCAGATACTGTAGCGACATCTACGATCCGAGCCCCGGCAGCCACCAGATAAGCGGAAAGGTCAGCGCTTTCCTGCTCATCCGGAAGATCAATGTGTACTCGCAGCTGATCCAGGCAAGCCTCCCGCGATGAGCTCAGGGCGCCGGCCTCCAGCCTCGGAAAGTCCACCGCAAACCAGAAGTCGCTGCCCTCGCCTTCGCGGCTGTGGTAATCGATTTCCCCTCCCATTCGCGTCACCAGCCCATGCGCAATCGACAAGCCTAAACCTGTGCCTCCAAACCGTCGGGTAGTGCTGGAGTCCGCCTGAGAAAATGGGCGGAACAGTCGGGGCCTCGCTTCGGGGGGGATACCGATGCCGGAGTCAATGACATGAAACAAAACGCGCTGATGCGTATTCGGAGTCGCTGAGTTGGCCGCTAGCGCCCGCAGCCGCACATGACCGGAGGCTGTGAACTTGATCGCATTGCTGCAGAGATTGAACAGGATCTGGCGCAGCCTGACGGCATCTCCGACCAGTTGCTGCGGTAGCCCCGGATCGACGAAAACAGTCAGTCGAAGTGAATGTGGCCGCGCTAAGGGCGCGAGCGTCTCGATCGCACCCTCAACCACCTCAAGCACATCGAAGGCAACTTGCTCCAATTCGAAATTTGATGATTCAAGTTTCGCGTAGTCCAGAATGTCGTCTATCGAGCGGAGCAAGGTGCGGCCAGAGTCCTGTACGACCGTGATTGAATCACTCTGATCAGCGCTCAATCCCTCGGCCTGCAATAGTTCGAGAATGCCGAGAATGCCATTCATCGGCGTCCGAATCTCGTGACTCATAGTAGCTAGGAACCGTGTTTTTTCCTTGTTAGCGGCCTCAGCGGCATCCAGCGCTTCCAGACGCAGTACGAGTGCGAGCACCGTGTCGTGCAGTACGTCAATTTCGTCCTTGACCTGACGGTTCTTGCGCAAGGACAAATGCTGGCGTGCAGCTCCGAATTGGCGCTCAGCCAGGAGCGGAAGTGCAAATGTAGCCCGGTGCAGTCGAGCCAGAACCGGCGTGAGCATCCGGTAAATCGCCAGACATGCCAGCAACAGAGTGAGGGCTTCTAACAAGAGGATGCGGTGGAACTGAAAGCGGATATTGGCGAGCGCCTCGGTCTCGTCAACGACAAATAGTAATTGCGTACTTGTGTCCGCTGAACCCGGCAGAGCTGCCGTGAGCAATCGCAGATTGCGCGAATGAGAAGTGACCGATCGTTCCTGACCCTTTCTCGGTGGTGCGTTCCTGTTGAGGACATCCATCAGCGGCAATAAAGTCGGCGCGCTGGTGGCTGCGAGAATGCTACGCCCCGACAGATCCACGCGTTTGCTCTCGCGCGACTGCCCAGAAAAATCACCCGCCAGAACGACAACGTCCGCACGGTTCAAGTGGTGGAATCCGAGCATGATTTGCGACAAGGGCTGCCCGATAACAATAACGACTTCGGCACCTTGCGCGTCGTAAGCTGGCACCACCGCGTACAAAATGCATTCTTCGTCGCACAGCGTAAGCGCACCTGGTTGGTGCGTTTCCAAAGCCTGTTTTACCGCCTTCGCGTACGCCGGGTCAGCCTGCTTCTGCACCACACTCGGACCGGCCCAGTTCGCCAGACTTTGCCCTTCCGACCCAAAGAATTCGACGGCAACAACCCCGCCCAGTGCGGGACTTTTCGAGAGCCCCCGATCCACTGCGCCCGATGATTCATTAGCAAACAGGGCCCCGAGCAGCAGCGCCGTTTCGGTCAATGACTGGACCGATTGCCGCTGGATCGCCTCAAAATCGCCCGGTAATGACGCAACCTGTTCGGACAGCGCCTCGTCGTGTTGCGCGGAAAGCTGGTAGTAAACCCAGTAAGCAGAGGCTAGATAGGCAGCGCTAAGAACCGCCAGCATAGCCAGTATGGCCTTCCATCTAAGG
>JBFJJV010000246.1:0-2291 GCA_041635265.1 Panacagrimonas sp. | reverse complement strand
TGTCATGAAAGGAAATTTCGACAGATCAGAGAGCGACTTCAGATCATCCGGGTGGACGCCAGCCGCCTCGAATACCTGCCGGTAATGCGCAACGTTGTCATAAGCGTGTCTGATCGACCATTTGAGCCTGTCGAGCTGCAGGTTCTGCAACTCATCCTTGCTCGCCGTTTCGATGGACTCCAACTCCAGTGGCCTTGCCGGGTGCTTCGTTTTCATGATGTTTCCTCGCTCCTGTTAAACCCTTCTTACACAGAGTTCGCGTCGTTCTTCTCTAGTCCAGACGCGGTCCGAAGTCGCTTGAGTCCAGCGCGAAGGAAGGTGCTCGATATCTGCGCAGTGTGGGTCGAAGGCCGCACTCAAAGAATTGGCCGACTTTATTTCCCAGAGAATTTGGGCGCGCGCTTTTCCAGGAACGCGGCGACGCCTTCCTGATAGTCCTCAGAAAAACCCAACTCCCGCATCGCCTCAGCTTCTCGCTGCAGCGCTTCAGACAGCGGAGCCGATCCATTGGCGTAGATCAATTCCTTGGTCCGGGCCAGGCCTCGGGTTGGCGCCTGCGCGAGGTGCGCCAGTAGCTTCTCAACCTCCGCCTTGAATTGATCATCGGGAATGGATTTCCAGACGAGCCCCCATTCCTGGGCCTGATCGGCGCTCAGTTTGTCTCCGAGCATGGCCAGGCCCATGGCGCGCGCCGTACCAAGCAGACGCGGTAATGCCCAAGTGCCGCCCGTATCCGGGATCAGGCCGAGCTTGCAAAATGGCTGGATAAAGCTGGCCGATTGCGTGGCTAATACAAGGTCGCCCGCAAGCGCCACATTGGCACCAGCACCGGCTGCCACCCCATTGACCGCACTGACGACCGGCATGGGCAGGGTTCGCAAACTGCTCACCAGCGGAGCCCACCAGGTGGCGACAGTTTCGCCCAGATCGACAGGCTCTCCACCCGGTGCGACCGCGCGGTCCGCCAGGTCCTGCCCGGCACAGAAACCGCGTCCGGCCCCAGTGAGGAGAAGCACACGAGCTGTGGACTCTGCCTTGACCCTAGAGAGTGCGTCCTTGAGCTCTGCATGCATCGCCATGGTGAAACTGTTCAGACGATCGGGTCGATTCAGCGTGATGCGCGCCACGCCCGCTTCCATTTCAAACAGAATATTTTGGTAACTCATTGAACTCTCCTCATGCCCTAGAGATGCTGCTCAGCACATCACGCAGTTGCGCCCTTCTCGACCATCGTCAGCACGTCGTACATGGCGACAATTTCGTCTTTTTGGTTAGTCACCACGGTGTCCCAACGCACTTCGCCATAGTTCTCTGTAATACGTGGATTCTTGGCCTTGCAGGTGAGCGTGACGCTCAGTTCGTCACCCGGCTTTGCCGGCGTCACAAAACGAAGGTTATCCAGCCCGTAATTGGCCAGGACGGGGCCCGGATCAGGCTGGACAAACAGTCCGGCGGCAATCGAAAGAATGTAATAGCCGTGAGCCACGCGGCCGCCAAAGAAGGAATTGGCTGCAGCGGCCACTTCGTCCATATGCGCGTAGAAGGTGTCGCCGGTGAACTCGGCAAAGTGTTCAATGTCTTCGAGCGTTATTTTCTTCGGCCCCGCTTTTATGCTGTCACCAAGCTCCAGCTCGGCCAAATTCTTGCGGAACGGGTGCACACCTTCGCTGCGCTTGCCTCCGGCAATCCATTGCCCGGTAATGCCGGCGAGCATGTCCGGAGATCCCTGCAAGGCAGTCCTCTGCAAATAATGATGCACACCTCGAATGCCACCCATTTCCTCGCCGCCACCGGCACGGCCGGGGCCACCGTGAATCAGCACCGGCATGGGCGAACCATGACCGGTCGATTCTTTGGCGCAATCACGATTCAGAAAGAGCATGCGACCGTGATAGCTGGCAGCGCCCATGACCATCTGTCGAGCGAAGACGGCATCGTTCGTCACCACGGACCCCACCAGGCTGCCCTCGCCCCGTGCCGCCAAGGCAATGACATCTTCCACGCTGTCGTAGGGCATCACGGTCGAGACCGGACCGAAGGCTTCAACCTCATGGACTGCGGTACTGGCCTTGGGATCGGCACAATGCAGCAGGATCGGGGACAGGAAAGCCCCTGCCTCTGCATCTGCACCGGTTACCTGCACTTTCATCGGATCGCCATAAACCAGTTCGGCGTGCTCACGCAATTTGGCAATGGCACCACGCACTTCTTCTCGCTGTCCCAGGCTAGCGAGTGCACCCATGGTGACGCCTTCCTCAGTGGGATTGCCGATGACGACTCGCGCCAGTCGC
>JBFJJV010000245.1:0-2312 GCA_041635265.1 Panacagrimonas sp. | reverse complement strand
TTGGCTTGGTCGGTCATATCATGGAGGAGATGCACTCGCCAATCGCCAAGGAAATATGGTCGCGCTCTGAACAGGAGGCTCGCGAATATGCGCTTGGTGAAAGCTGAGGTTTCTGCAGGCCATAAATAAGCAATAAGGAGACGGACAGTGCCTAAGGCGGTGATGGGTGACCCTGAAGGCCGCACCTTTGGCGCTGAGGATGGCAATCTGGCCGAGGTTCAATAATGCATTTTGATCCGCGCGATCCGGAAGTGATCCAGAACCCATTTCCGGCTCTGGCGCGGCTGCGAGAGTACGAGCCCTTGCACTACAGCGAGGCGATGGCCGGATGGGTCATCACCCGTTATGAGGATGTTCGCAAGTCCATGCGCGATCCACGTTACTCGGCCAACCGACTGCGCCCATTCTTCGCACATATGGACCCGACCCGCCGCGAGCGCCTGGCAGCACTTGAGGAGAACTTGTCGCTGTGGGCAGTGTTCAACGATCCGCCCGATCACGGACGCGTGCGCAATCTAATGAACAAAGCGTTCACCACTTCTGCGCTGGCGCACATGGAGGGGCGTATCACTGAGATGGTGGAATCGCTGGTGGAGCAAGAGGGCGAATTCGATTTCATCTGGGCTTTCGCCTACCCCTTGCCGACAATGGTCATTGCCGAAATTCTCGGCGTGCCGCAGGAAGACGTGGCCCACCTCAAGCGCTGGTCCGATGAACTGGCGTCCTTCGTGCTTACTTCACGCTTGTCGGCGGATCGCTACGGCCGCGCCGACGCCGCAATTCGCGAAATGCACGATTATTTCGGGGAGGTGGCGCGGCGGCTGCGCCGGCATCCAGATGAGGGCATCGTGTCGCGTATGGTCGCCGCCGAGGAGAAGGGTGATTTCCTCTCTGAGAACGAACTTGTCGCCGCCTGTGTTCTGCTGCTTTTCGCTGGGCACGAGACCACTACGCAGTTGTTCGGCAACGGACTCTATGCGCTGCTGCGCTGGCCTGAGCAGCTTCAGAGGCTACGCCAGTGCGTCGACGACCGAAGCGGCGTCGAGTGCGCGGTGGAGGAAATCCTTCGTTGGGACGGCCCTGGCCTGGCTGTCGTACGTGTGCTGAACGAGGAGGTGGAATTGCACGGGCAGCGCATTCCGGCTGGCAGCCGTATATTCCAGTTCGTCGCAGCGGCTAATCGAGATCCGGTCGTATTCGCGGATCCGGATCGCTTCGATATATCGCGCGATCCGAATCCGCATCTGACCTTCGGTTACGGCATCCATTTCTGTCTGGGCGCTCCCTTGGCACGCATGGAAGCGCGGATCGCCTGGCCGATTATCCTGAAGCGCCTGAGCAAATTGGAGCTCATTGAAACTCCGCAATTCAGCGACTCGATGATCGTGCGAGGTCTGGAGAGGCTCCGCGTGCGCTGCCGCGCCGCCTGAACGCAGCGGGGCTCAACAATCGATAACGGCCAACGCTCTTCTCTGGGTGGCACTCCAATCGATGCATTGCATACAGTAGCCCAAGCCGGATAGACTATCGAACGCTTGTTAGATGATTGCGCGGCGTCCCTCGCTGCCGTTCCTGACCCGAGCCCAGATGCCCTTGAAGTTCCAGCAGCAGTAAAGAATCCAAAGCCTCGCTGAGTGGCGCGCAAATATCGCCTCCGCATTGACGAACTGAGTGGGGAAATGGCTTGAGCTGGGCGAGTTTCTGCAGCTGCATCGCCGCCAAGAAAAACTTGGACTCCGCAAGAGCTATTGAGAGACCTGTAATAGATGAACGCCATGACGATGAAGGATTCGGCCGCTGAGGCGGAACGCGATGACCAGGTCCGCCTGCTGAGGGACAGCGTCTCTGCTTTTGCAGTCGGTCGGCTGCCGTTGACGCGTACGCGCAAATTGCGCGGGGCCCTGCCCGAATTCGATCCCGGGATGTTCGCTGAAATCGCCGAACAAGGCTGGACCGGAATTGTCGTGCCAGAGGAATTTGGGGGCTTCGGGCTGGGCTTTGCTGAAGCGCGCGTGGTCGTTGAAGGCTTGGCGGCCCAACTCGCGCCGGAACCTTTGGTGCCGGTCGCCGTTCTTGCCGCCGGAGCCTTGCGACGCTGCGTATCGTCTCCGCGGCGTGACGAGTTGCTCGGCCAATTGGCAGAGGGCTCGGCGGTGCCGGTTGTTGCCTGGCAGGGCGTTTCAGGAGCGCTGGAGCTTGATCCTCCACCATTTACTGCCGAGGGTACTGTCGACGGCTGGACACTCAAGGGCGAAAGCCGATTTGTTCGGCCGGGTAGCGGTGGCACTGAATATTTGCTGTACGGATCTACG
>JBFJJV010000244.1:0-2369 GCA_041635265.1 Panacagrimonas sp. | reverse complement strand
GGCGGCGAGCAGGCCGCGGCCCCCATCGAGCAGGCCAAAGGCAAGACCTTGCGCGGACTCGCCGCCCCATTGCCGTGTGGCCCGCATCAAGGGGGCCCAGAACAGCAAGATGGTGCTCATGCCCCAGAAACCGTACAGCAGCGCCAGCGTTGGAACGGAAGGGATGCGGGCAAAGAGGAGGCCACCAGCGGCGGTCGCCAACAAGGCCAGGCTGATCAAGCTCCTCGGCGCAAAGCGATCAGCCAGCGGCCCGCCAAACAAGTAGGAGACCATGGCCACAATGCCGTAAGCCGAGA
This sequence comes from Panacagrimonas sp., assembly GCA_041635265.1. Classification (GTDB taxonomy): domain Bacteria; phylum Pseudomonadota; class Gammaproteobacteria; order Nevskiales; family Nevskiaceae; genus Panacagrimonas. The sequence goes on along the minus strand of JBFJJV010000244.1, from coordinate 2,073 downwards.
ACGCAGTGCCCAGCTGCAGATTCGTCAGACCAAAGACATCAAGCAGCGTCGGGCGAAACACGCGCGCCAGCACGAAGGGCAACAGAAAAACGGTTTCGCCAACCAGCATCAGGGCCAGCAGCGTGCCCGCATTGCGCTCAGGCGATTTTTCCATCAGGCGCCATGTGATGAGCCAGGTTCTTGTGCACCTGCCGTCTCCCGATCGGCCCGTTCAGCTCTTGCTCGCCTGCTCGATGCACTCCAGCAGTTCCTGAGTTTTGCTGCGCATCAGTGCCTCGTCTTCGCGCGACTCCACATTCAGACGCAGCAGCGGCTCGGTATTGGAACCGCGCAGATTGAATCGCCATTGATCAAATTCAAGGCTGATGCCGTCGGTGGTATCGCGCTGATTGGCCGTACCCGCATAGGCGGCGTCAATCTTGGCCAGCGTCGTCTTCACGTCCACCACCTTGCGATTGATCTCGCCGCTGCAGGGAAATTTGGCCATGCGCTGGCCGACTAGCTCGGACATCTTCTTGCCGCTGACCGAAAGCAGCTGCGCCACCAGCAGCCAGGGAATATTGCCGTTGTCGCAATAGCCGAATTCGCGGAAATAGTGGTGCGCACTCATCTCCCCACCATAAATCGCGTTTTCCAGCCGCATGCGCTCTTTGATAAAGGCATGCCCGGTCTTGCACATGATCGCTTCGCCGCCCGCACGCGCCACCATGTCGACGGTGTTCCAGGTCAGTCGCGGGTCATGAATGATCTTTTCTTTGGCATGAGTGCCCGCCGCCGTGGATTTGGCCAGCAGGGCCTCGGCCAGCAGACCGACGATGTAATAGCCCTCAATAAATTCGCCCCGTTCGTCAAACAGAAAGCAGCGATCAAAATCACCGTCCCAGGCCACGCCGAAATCCGCACCGGCATCCAGAACTGCCTTACTCGTACTGTGGCGGTTCTCCAGCAGCAGGGGATTGGGAATGCCGTTGGGGAAATTGCCGTCGGGTTCGTAGTGCAGCTTGATCAGCTCGAAGGGCAGATGCGGCTCCAGTGCATCCAGCAGCGGCCCGACCGCGCCGTTACCGGGATTGACCACAATCTTCAGCGGCTTCAGGGCGTCTCGATCGACATAGCTGAGCAGATGCTCGACATAGGATTCGCGGTAGTTGGTCGGCGTCATCACTGGCCGCCGGTCCGGAGCCAGTTCGCGCGAGGCGACCACCATGGCCTCGAGATCACGCAGACCGGTATCACCAGAGACCGGCACCGCCGCCGCCCGCACCAGTTTCATACCGTTGAAATCGGCTGGGTTGTGGCTGGCCGTCACCTCGATCGCACCGTCGACGCCGGCCTGCTGTGCCGCCCAATAGGCCTCCTCTGTGCCGCACAGACCCAAATCCAGCACTTCGACGCCCTGATCGACCAGTCCCAAGGCCAGCGCCTCCAATAGCTCCTCAGAGCTATGGCGCATGTCCCGGCCCAGCGCCACGCGCTCAGGTCGAAAGAACTCCGCATACGCGAGTCCCAGGCTGTAGGCGATATCGCGGTTCAGCTCATCCGGTATGCGACCACGAATATCGTAAGCCTTGAAACAACTGATTGTGGAGGAAGCTCTCATGCGAAGACTCTGACTGAAGGTGGCAATTAGAGGCGCCTATCGTGGCGCTCGCAGCCAGCACCCGCAAGGCGCGGGTCAAAGAGCAGCCGCTGATAACCTGCCCGCTCAAGCATTTTCCAGTGCTTCGCGAATACGAGACACCCTGCCCGATCGGCATCACGCCAATCCAGAAACTGTCTCTTCTGCATAACTCCACTTCTCAGCTTGTTTAAGAAGGGGGTATTACCCAGGCTGCGAGCCCAGATCGATGGCTTCTCCCTGAGCAAAAGGCAATTCAGCGACCAGCTCAGAAAACTCTGCTTCCGGATCTGACCACCAGATGAGCGGATGCCCTGCCGATGCGAGCCTGGAGAGTCCGTCGACAACAGGCTGCTCGCTCAGATTAATCATTGCTTGCTCTTCCTCTATTTCTCGAACAATTTGCGGTCGATGTCCAGGATCTCTGGAGCAGTTTGCCTCTGGCTTTCGCTCAT
>JBFJJV010000243.1:0-2385 GCA_041635265.1 Panacagrimonas sp. | reverse complement strand
TCGGTACTTTTTACTCGGCTTATCCAACATGCTCATATATTTTCCTTAGCCGCTCGATCGCGGCGACGTCTGCACGTATTGTCGCGCAGCTCGGCCTCTGGGCCTACTGTTGATTTATTTTCAGGGAGTTTTTCACGGATTGCGGCCCCGTGTGGCCCATATCGTTGGTCTGCCCTAAGGCAGAAGCAGCAGGTTTAGCGCACCACCACATGGGCTGGCAGGCTTTGCCAGCCAATTTACAGCGTAAAACTGGGCGCTTTGATTCGACATGAGAGGTGAATTTACCCAAGGACGCCGCGATTGCCAAGGGGGCGCAGACGCTGCGAGACATTCAGCGTGCGCATCCACAGGCCCAGAAAACCTGAATGTTCTGAAAAAAATGCTTTAAGGACGGACGTTTGAACATGTTTTCGGACGCAATACCGCTTCGCTCGCGCTAGCCCTGCCCCTACTATGTCTCCGGATAAATCAATCGTTGCTCATCTACTGCCATGCGGACGGACACTTACTCAAAATGAAGCAAAAATCCGTATTTCTGATCCTGATCGCTCTCCTTATCGCGAGCTTCTTCGCGTTTGATTTAGCTCAGTACCTTTCACTGGAATACCTGCAGATGCAGCGCGAGTATCTGGTCAATTTTCGGGACGCGAACGCGCTGCTGGCAACGGGCGTGTTTTTTGTGATTTACGTTGCGGCTACAGCACTATCTATTCCAGGAGCTTTGGTCCTGACCCTGGCATCAGGCGCCATCTTCGGGCTCGTCTGGGGCGTGATACTTGTTTCATTTGCTTCGACCGTAGGCGCAAGCGGCGCCTTTCTCACTGCGCGTTATGTTTTACGCGACACCTTAGAGGCCAAATACGGGGCGCGGCTCAGGAAGATTAACGCCGGTGTAGAAAAGGATGGCGCGTTCTACCTCTTCACGCTTCGCCTGATCCCGCTTGTCCCTTTCTTCCTGATCAACCTGTTGCTGGGCCTAACAGCCATGAAGGTACGCACCTTCTTCTGGGTCAGCCAACTCGGCATGCTGCCGGCGACTATCGTCTATGTGAATGCAGGCACCCAGATTGCCCAAATCAAGTCTCTGGGCGGCATTCTCTCGCCCGGCCTGATCGGGGCTTTCGTACTGCTTGGAATTTTTCCCTTTATTGGGCGGGCGCTTGTCCGTCTGGTGCAGGCCCGCAAGGTCTACGCAAATTACAAAAAGCCGGCTCGGTTTGACCGCAACCTCATCGTCATCGGTGCGGGTTCTGCTGGCCTGGTCAGCGCTTATATCGGCGCAGCTGTGAAAGCCAAGGTTACGCTGATCGAAAAAAACAAAATGGGCGGTGATTGCCTCAATACCGGCTGCGTTCCGTCCAAAGCGCTCCTGCGGACGGCGAAGCTGGTCTCACATATTCAACGATCGCAAGAATTCGGCGTAAAAACGGAAAAATCCGAAGTGGATTTCGCTGCGACGATGCGGCGGGTGCACCAGGTGATCAAGGACATTGAGCCGCATGATTCGGTGGCCCGTTACAGCGAGCTCGGCGTCGAATGTCTTGAGGGCGAGGCAAAGCTGATCGACCCATGGACAGTAGATGTCAACGGACAGAAGCTGACCGCCCGAAGCATCATCGTGGCCGCTGGTGCGGCACCGTTTGTTCCGCCGATTCCGGGACTGAAGGCGTGCGGCTATCTGACTTCAGACAATATCTGGGAGCTTGATCGCCTGCCCCGGCGACTGGTGGTTCTGGGCGGCGGCCCCATTGGCAGTGAAATGACACAGGCGTTTGCGCGGCTCGGCTCAATGGTCACCCAGGTTGAGATGGCACCGCGCCTGATGGGCCGCGAGGACCCGGAAGTCTGTGAGCTAGTTGCCCAGCGTTTTCGTGAAGAAGGTGTTGACGTGCGCTTGAATACCAAGGCGATCGAGGTTGTGGAGGACGCTTCCGGCAAACAGCTGATTTGTGAATTTGAGGGCAAGCGGGAAAAAATTCCGTTCGACCAGATTCTGGTTGCCGTTGGGCGTGCGGCGCGTCTGCAAGGTTTTGGCTTGGAGGAACTCGACGTGAAGTGCGGCAAGACACTGGAGGTCAACGAATTTCTGGAAACAAACTATCCAAATATCTACGCCTGCGGCGACGTGGCTGGCCCGTATCAATTTACCCACACCGCAGCACACATGGCCTGGTATGCCGCGGTCAATGCCTTGTTTGGACCGCTGCTTTGGCTACGCGGCGGCCCCTTCAAAGTGGATTATTCCGTTATTCCCTGGGCAACCTTCACTGAACCCGAAGTCGCTCGCGTCGGCCTCAATGAAACCGATGCCAAGGCAAAAGGAGTCCCCTACGAGGTCACAAAATTCCCGATCAACGATCTCGACCGGGCCATTGCAGACGGCGA
>JBFJJV010000242.1:0-2394 GCA_041635265.1 Panacagrimonas sp. | reverse complement strand
CAGTGCGGTAAGCAAGGTCAGGGAAATGGCAGAATCGCTGCGCGCCCGTGCATAGAGCGCGTTGATCAACTCAGTCGGCTTACCGAGTCCGAGCGGAAGTGCAACACGCAGATCTTTGCCAACGCTTGCGATCAGCGCGTCAACACAGGCCTCAACATCGTCAAGCACGACGGGGAGGGATTTGCTCATGGCCTGCTGCCGTCCGCTAGGAAGCTGCGCCGAGAGCGACGGACCCCAGTGCATGCCTGATTTTGGCCGGGGGCATCAGGATGCGCTGAACTTTGGGGGCTCATCCGGGTTCTCTCAGATTTACGAGCAATAAGGCGAGTGGGATCAAAAAAAGAGCTCTCCCGCCAAGGCAAGAGAGCTCCTGATTAGGACGGAATCTTGTCTATCCCCGCATGCCGGTCTGCTCGGAGCCGGGATGCAAGCTGGCGCTGGCGCTGGGGCGCGCGGCCATGCGCTCGAACCAGGCATTCACATTCTTCAATGCCGGATCAATCGGCTGGCCGACGCTGGCGGTGAAATCAAGGCAGCAGTACAAGGCCAGATCGACCAAACGCGGCTTGGAACCTGAGATGAAATCGCGTCCGCCAATGAGGCCGTCCAGCCACTTCAGTCCATCATCGCTGCGAAGTTTCAGGCCCTCTGCCGCTTCGGGCAGACAGCGGACGCGGTTCTTAAACAGTTCCAGTCCCGCGGAATAGCGAAAGCCGTTATAGCGATCTTCCGTGATGATCAGTTCAACCTGCCGCTGCCAGCTGCGTGACATCGCTTTTTCTTCGGCGTTGTCGCCGACCAGGGAGTTGCCGGGGTTGATTTCATCCAGGTACTCGCAAATGGCGATAGTCTCGCCAATGATGGTGCCATTATCCAGTTCCAAGGCGGGGAGCTGGCCCGAGGGATTCTTGGCCTTGAACGCTGGCTGGCGGTTCTCGCCGGCGAGGATATCGTGGTCTTGCATTTCGATTTCAATGCCTTTTTCCAGCAGGTACATGCGCACCATGCGGGGATTGGGGCCAAACGAGCTAAGCAGTTTCATGTCATTACTCCTGTGGTTATTTGTATTTCGCGCTCAAGAGTAGGCGAAAGCATGGCTATATCACCAGAAGCAGGCCGAGGCCGCCAGATAAACTGCCCTAACTCAGTGACAAATCTGCAGGGCGGCTCGAATGGAATGGCGTGCCCACAGTTCTCGAATTGAACGATTCGCGCATGTGGACCAGCTGCTGACTCCCGCGCTGCCCCGAGGCCGGACATAGGCCCTGACGCTGCGCCGTCCGATCTCGAGGTAATGCAACTGCGCTCGATTGCGCATGCTTACAATCGTAACCGCCTTTCTCCTTTAGGGTTATAGGTTCTAGGTCCACAGCCGAGAAGTCGTGGGACAGCTGCAAGCTGTGCTGAGGTTTGTTCGATAAGGCAGGTGACCCAAGGACTTCTGCCTGGGCTCAGCCATCCTCGCGATGGACGGCCACTGGCCCGAAGCCCTGGCACACTGGCGTCAGAGACAGTGTGTTGACGTTCACGTGTGGCGGCCGCATCGCGATCCAGTGCACAGTATCCGCAACATCTTCCGGAGTCAGCGCCTGTGCGTTCTGGTACACCGTGGCCGCGCGTGCATTGTCGCCGCCGAAGCGGACATTGGAAAATTCTGTACCGCCGGCCAAGCCGGGTTCCAGGTCGGTGACCCGAACTGGTGTCTGATACAGATCGGCGCGCAGATTGAGCGAAAACTGACGGACAAAAGCCTTGCTCGCGCCGTACACATTGGAGCCGGGGTAAGGTAATTCGCCGGCGGTCGAACCGATATTGATGATATGGCCGCGACCCCGTTCGACCATGCCCGGCAAGACGCAGTGGGTGAGCGTCATCAAACCCTTGATATTGGTATCGACCATCTGCTCCCATTCATCCAGCGAGGCGCGATGGGCAGGCTCCAGGCCGAGAGCGAGCCCGGCGTTGTTGACCAGCACGTCAATCTCGGCAAAGTCAGCCGGCAAATGTTTGATGGCGCTTTCCACTGCGCTGCGATCACGCACGTCCAGCCTCAGGCAGTGTGCATTCACTTTCAGCTCAGTCACTAGCTTGTGTAGTCTCTCGGCGCGGCGGCCACAGAGTATTAAGCGTGCTCCTTGCTCGGCGAATTTTCTTGCAATCGCCTGGCCGAACCCTGAACTTGCGCCACTGACAAAGACAATCACTTTAGGGCCTCTTTGTTATTTGATAACGAAGCCAAGGCTATCTCGCCTTGCGGCTGCGGGGCAAAGTCGTCTGGCCCTGCCTCCGTTTCAGACCCTAGCGGTTGCAGCCAGAAATCCTGATTGAACAGCTCATGGCAACGCCGCTATCGCGTAATACACCCGCCTTGCTCCGGCATTGGTCTAGCGCATT
>JBFJJV010000241.1:0-2429 GCA_041635265.1 Panacagrimonas sp. | reverse complement strand
TACCTCGCCTTTGGTCAGCGTCTGCAGACCGCGCAACTGCTGGGCGCGGCGGCGATTCTGATCGCGGCCGCTGGCACCACCCTGGGCTGGTCCTTCCGCCGACCCAGAGCCACATCGCAGGCCTGCGAAGCCGGGCCTTGCTGACATCGGTACAGCGACGGTTCTGCGATTCTGAGGAACAGTACCAACTACCCTCTTGCAAGCCGACCTCTATCAGCACCTGCACCTGCCAAACAAACACAATTGCGCTGCCCGGTGCAACGGAAATCACTGCGAGCGATCAATGCTTGGTCTGCCAGCCCAAAGACCCGTTCGACGCAGCACCTCGGTCAACAGCAACTGGCTGGGTGGCAGATTCACGGGCAGGGATTCACTCGCAGAGATTCGTCAAGCCAATTCGGTCAATGGAATTGAAATCTGTCCCGATTGTTCAAATACTAGAATTCGAACCAATCCAGATATGTCGTGCCGTATCGACATCCATTGAAAGCGCGCGCTCTATGTCAGAAGCTCCAGAAAATCGGCTCGCGGACCTCGCTGCATCCCTGTACACAGATGTGCCCAAGCGGAACATGCATCACTACACGTCCCTGGAGGGAATCGTTGGCATACATGAAACGCAGGGTTTGTGGGCCACGAAAATTCAGTACTTCAGCGATTCCTCGGAGCTGAATCATGCGTTTGCGCTGTTTCGCCGACAGGTCGAGCACTTGTTTGTAAACAATTTGGGCCCAAAAGACTTGCTATCGAACCTGAACAGCTGGATTCAAGCACCGCACCACACCGCCAATGCCGCCGTATTCGTGGTCTGCTTCACAGAGCGATATGACTCACTCAGTCAGTGGCGGAGCTACACACCGGTGGGCAGAGGCGTGTGCTTAGAACTCCAAGCAAGTCACCTGCTCGCGTGCACAAGAGCCCACGGATACGACATCGCCAAATGCATCTATCAGGGCGACAAAAAGTGGAGCTTGGCAAAACAGGCCGTCGATTTTTTTGTCTCAGAGGCAACGAAAATCGGCCCAGATGCAAGTGGCGACTATTTTCATGCCTTCGCGGCCTTGCAGCAAGATCTCTTGCGAATAGCCGCCACGTTTAAGCACGAAGCCTTCGAAGATGAGCGCGAGTGGAGAGCTGTATTGCGGCATGACGGGTCATCTACGGCCCCAAAAATTGCGTATCGCGCTGGACGGAACACGGTCATCCCTTATGTCTCCTTTCCCCTTGTACACCCGGACACTGAGCAGTTCCGTTTGTGGAATATTTGCGTTGGTCCCACGCCGCACATGGAGCTATCCGTCGCGGCACTGAAATCGCTATTTGCCAACCAGATCAACTGCGGCAGGTACCCCGTGATGCCAAGTAAAGCGCCGTACCGAGAGACCTAAAAGTAGAGTCCCGCGAGTAGGGAGTGCGCAGGGGACCCCCTCCTTCAAGCGACGGCATTGAGAGACCAAGAGAGGTCGTCGGAATCCAGGAATCGCAAGCTTAGTTCCCATTTTCAGTGACGTCGCGCACATCGCCACCGATGATTTCAAGCCAATTTTTTCAGTTGGTGCAGCAGTGCGCAGGCCGCGACTTTTTAGGCGCGCTGCACGGACCACTGTTCTGAACCAAGCTCGATATCACTCCCGAACAAACAAGGTCACCAAAGGCTCCTGCCCCACCTGTCGGCTGCGGTGCCCGTGCAGTGTCGGATCAAACGTCGCGCCTTCGGGCAAGGTGTCGGCCGAGTAGAAGTGCTGTCCCGGGCCAAAGCAGCGCCAGCTGCCGTCTTGCAGGCCGATCTCCATCTGGCCTTGCAACACGAACAGCCACTGCGCCGCACCGGTGCAGTGGAATTCGCTGCGAAAGCCGACCGGGCTCTGGCGCAACTGGTAACCGCCTGAAGGCGCCAACGGCGACAGTTGCGCGGCGGGCGTGCCTTCGCTCAAGGCCACGGTTTCCTCGCGAAAGCGGGCGCGGCCATCGGTGTCGGTGAAGAGAACGGTTTTTGTGAAGTCGGTCATGGTCGTGGGCAGGTGGGGTGGCGGTGCTGGCCGTTGTACCAGATGAGCAGAAAGCCCCGCCCGACGGCCCGCGCACAGTTTGTTGCAAACAACCGTGCACCGGTTTAACCCCATTCGCCCGCTTCGTTCGTTTCAGTGTGCTCCAACCACTTTTTTCAGGAGCCGCCATGAACCCCCGCCCTCTTCATTTGTCTCGCCTTGCCCTGCCCGCCCTCGCCGCCTTGGCCTTGCTCGGCGCCTGGCCCGCCCATGCTGTGGGTCGCCTGGCCGACATCCAGTTGCAGGACCGCGACAGCGGCGAAACCCTGTCGGTGATCCGCCACCGGGGCGAGTACTGGGTCGCTGGGCGACCGGGTGCGCGCTACGCCGTGGCGGTGCGCAACCGCAGCGGGGGGCGCGTGCTCGGCGTGGTGTCGGTGG
>JBFJJV010000240.1:0-2448 GCA_041635265.1 Panacagrimonas sp. | reverse complement strand
CGCGGCTGGGTCGCTGCGAGCCCGGATCGAAGTCAGCTACCGGAAGTTTCGGTAGATCGTCGTCACCGGCGAGTTGAAGGCTACTGGCGCCCACTGCCCAGACCGGGCTATGTACTCGAATCAGATCCTTGCAGTGCGACGGGCTTCCCCCGTGTCGTCAGCTACCCCTCTGCCGACCAGCTTCAGTGTATCTTCGGCGCAGCAGTGGCTAATGGCGTATTGCTCCTCGACGCGGCTGCCGCCGATGGCTTTATTCGCGAATGGACATTCCCCAACCCGGTTCCCCCAGCGCGTCATTACGGCTACGCTGCGCAGTGGTTTGCCTTCGCCGCCACACTGCTTTTTCTGTTTTTCTGGCTCAATCTCAAGAAGAAAGATTCTCTTAAACCATGAATGCTGTTTCTGATCAAGGCGCACCACGCGGACGTGTGCAACTGGTATTGCTGGCGCTGCTGTTTTTTGTGCCACTCCTAGTTTCCTATATTTTGTATTTCTGGTTTCCGGAATATCGGCCAAGCGGCACGACCAATTATGGGCAGCTCGTTGATCCGGCGCAGTCACTGCCTCTGAATAAAATGAGCCTGAAGAATGCGCAAGGTGAGACCCTGGAGGACGTGACCCTTCTTGGCCGCTGGACTTATCTGATTCTGGCGGATGATCAGTGTGATGAGGTCTGCATGCGCAGCCTCATCATGAGCCGGCAGGTCCGCCTGGCATTGAATGAAAAGCGCAGCCGTGTTCAGCACGTTCTGGTAGTGAATTCGGTAGAGGTTGCCAAGAATTTGAGCGATCAGCTTGCGGCAGAGCACCCACAATTACTGGTGATTGCAGACCTTGGTGAAGATCAGCGACTCGATCAGATTCTCAAGCCAGATGATGCTTCCCTGTATTTGATCGATCCGCACGGAAATTGGCTAATGGCCTATCCGCCGCTGGTCGATACTCCAGAGGGGACGCTGGCCGACTTCAAGGGCATCAGAAAGGACATCAAGAAATTGCTGAGACTGTCGCAGATCGGTTAGCGATCGGCGTTATCACCCTTCCTGCATCACTGAACCGATTCATTAGAATTCTGGCTATTTATTTCCCGTGACCGCATTTCGATCTATCAATTTAATCGCGATCCTGCTGTGTTTCTGCGTGGTCGTTTTTGGTGCCTATGTGAGATTGGCTGACGCTGGGCTGGGTTGTCCGGACTGGCCTGGCTGCTATGGACACATCGGTGTACCCGATGCCGACCACGAAATCGCTGCAGCACAAGCGCGCTATCCTGAGCGCCCGGTCGAGGCACCCAAGGCCTGGAAGGAGATGGGCCATCGCTACGCGGCCTCCACGCTTGGCCTGCTGATCGTGGCCATGGCATTCATCAGCTTTTTTTCGAAAGCGCCGTCCATTCCCAGGATCATGCCCTGGCTTCTTGTCGCACTGGTCATATTCCAGGGTTTGCTGGGGATGTGGACGGTGACCCTGCAACTGAAACCCTTCATTGTGACCGCGCATCTGTTCGGTGGATTGAGCACCCTGGCAATGCTGTTGTGGATGTGGCTGTCCAGCGGCAGTAAATGGCGCCCCGGGGAACCGCGCTCGGTGCTGGCAGAGGCCCTGGCCGATGGCAGACCCGCTGGCGTACGCAGTTTGGGCCTGGTGGCCGTGGTGGCCCTTGCCGGTCAGATATTCCTGGGCGGTTGGACCAGCACCAACTACGCGGCCCTGGCTTGCCCGGATTTCCCGACCTGCCATGGGCAGTGGCTCCCGGACACCGATGTGGAAGAAGCCTTTACCCTTTGGCGCGGCCTGGGCGTCAACTATGAATTTGGCGTCCTCGACAATCGCGCGCGGGTGACGATCCATCTGTTCCACCGCATCGGCGCCGTTGTCGTCGGTGCCTTGCTGTTATTGCTGGGCCTGTTGCTGCTATGTCGAGGGAGAAGCAATTTGTGGCGCGGAATCGGCGCTGCGCTTATCGCTGCACTGTTTTTACAGGTCTCGCTAGGCATCGGAACAGTACTGATGCAACTGCCGCTGGGGCTGGCGGCTGCTCATAATGGCGGCGCAGCGTTGCTATTAATGGTTCTGGTGACACTTAATTTCTACGCATGGAGTGAGCGCGCACAATGAGTGCGAACGCAGACAGCACCGTCACGGCGGACAATGCTCGGCACGGCCGCGTGCACGAGTATTACGAACTCTGCAAACCGCGCGTGGTGATGCTCATCGTGTTTACAGCGGTCGTGGGCATGTTTCTGGCCGTCGCCGGTATGCCGCCCTGGTCAGCATTGCTGTGGGGAACGGTGGGTATTGGCCTGCAGGCGGCATCTGCTGCGGCTGTGAACCAGATTATTGACCGCAATATAGACCGGCGTATGGCGCGTACCTGTGGCCGGCCACTGGTCACCGGAACCCTGAGCATGACCGAGTGTATTGCCTTCGCGACGGCGTTGGGGTTGG
>JBFJJV010000239.1:0-2460 GCA_041635265.1 Panacagrimonas sp. | reverse complement strand
TTTTGCTGCAGACCAAATGCGAATCCGCGCGCGCGCTGTAATCCGTCTCTGCTGCTCTGATCGCCTGGCCCCAGTGCAGAAAGCTTGCGAAGGTGATCACGGCAGCGACGCTCAGCAGCCCAGCGACCGCCCAGTACACACGCATCGCACGTGACACTGAATCTGATTTATTTTTCATAGACAAGCGGCCTCTACCGGGGCTCATTAAATTAATTCCAAGGAGATTCTAAGCATGTCTGAGCAGGACGAACTTCTCTACTCACTAAATGATGGGATCGCGCTGGTCACACTGAATCGGCCAGAGCGTCGCAACGCCCTGACACCGAAACTGACGCACTTGCTCGCCGATACATGGAGACGCATAGATGACGATCCGGACGTGCGGGTTGCAGTCATCACCGGCACTTACTGCGGCACTTTTTGTGCCGGAATGGACCTGCAGGAAGCTGCGCGACTAAAAAAAGAGACCGGCAAGGACGTCCTCGAATTCTTCGCAGATCTGCGCAACGACGGCTTGCGCTTGGTACGCAAGCCGCTGATCGCCGCCATCAACGGCCACTTCCCAGCCGGCGGCATGATGCTCTCGCTCAACTGTGATCTGCGCGTAGGTTTGGCTGGCACCCGAGGCGGAATCACCGAAGTCAAAGTTGGCCGTGGCTCACCTTGGGCCGTGCCCTTGCTGTGGATGATGCCGCAAGCACTTCTGATGGAAACCGTGCTGACCGGAGACATGATTGCAGCTGAGCGCCTGCATCAGGTGGGATTCATCAATTACCTGGAACAGACTCCGGAAGCTGTAGTCAGCCGAGCGATGGAGCTGGCGCGCAAGATTGCCGATGCCGCGCCGCTGTCCGTCGCCGCTGGAAAAAAAGTGCTGAAGGACGCCACCACTCTCGGCTGCGTTCCCGGATTGAAAGCCGCCTGGGACCACTATGCCTCTGTCTATGCAAGTGAAGACGCGATCGAGGGCCCCCTGGCCTTCGCAGAGAAACGCAAGCCACAGTGGAAAGGACGTTGAAAGAATCCAACATGAATACTCAGACAGAAGCATCAAAAGAGGGCCAACCAACTTTTGGCTTTACTGACCACGATCTGGCACAACTGCCAACCGTGTATGGCCCCAAGCTGTTTGCAGGTAAGCGTGTGCTGGTATCAGGCGCGGGCAGCGGCATCGGCAAAGCGATCGCCTTCCTCTACGCGCGACTGGGGGCCACACTGGTCATCTGCGGCCGCAAAATAGACGCTTTGGAAAGCTGTGCAGAATGGCTCCGCAAGCTGGGCAGCCCAGAAGTACTTGTATTGCCGCTCAACATTCGCGACCCAGAGGCTGTAAGTGAGGCGATGGATGCGGTGTGGACACGCCTTGGCGGCTTAGACATTCTGGTCAATAACGCCGGCGGCCAGTTTCCCCAGGCGGCACTGGATTACAGTGTCAAAGGCTGGAACGCGGTAATCGATACCAATCTCAACGGCACTTGGCACATGATCCAGAACGCCGCCCAGCGCTGGGTGCGTGATGACGTTCCGGGCAGCGTGGTGAACATCGTCGTCGTCATCGACCGTGGCCAGCCGGGGATTACTCATACTGCAGCCGCTCGCGGCGGCGTGATTTCGCTAAGTCGTTCACTCGCATTGGAGTGGGCACCACATCACATCCGCATCAACTGCGTTGCACCAGGCACGATTGAGAGCAATGGCTTCAATAATTATCGCCCCGAGAACGCCAAGAAATTTTGCAAATCGAATCCGATGAAGCGCAATGGCGACGTGCAGGACGTGGCCGAAGCCGTGGTCTACTTGACCGCCTCGAGTGGCAAATTCCTGACCGGAGAAACTCTGCGCGTAGACGGCGGCAGCACCCTCTGGGGCGAAGCATGGACCAACGGACGCCCCGACTACTTCAAGGTCGACTAATGAACACAGCAGCGAATCAAGATGGACCCGCGATTTCCTTTAAAAGTCATCGCCGCACGGTCACCGAGACTGACATTGTGAATTTCGTGAATCTGGTCGGCTTACATGAGCCCTTTTTCATCGATATGGAATATATACGCGACAACCTCAATGAGGGACACCGGCGCCGATTCGCACCCGGACCAATGGTTATCTCCCTGGGGATGGGACTGGTCGCCACCATCATCAAGGACGTGATTGATCGCACGGTGCTTGGGACCGGCGCGGGCGAGTTCGGCGGCATGACCGGCCTAAAGGCACGTCTCGGCGCGGCGCTTTATCCTAATGACACTATTCATGTCGAAGGCGAAGCGCGCTGCAAGCCGAAAACCAGCCGTGGCTATACCTTGCTGGAGATTTGCCATCGTGTAATCAACCAGCACGGAGAGCAAGTCGCGGAATTTACCGAGACGGTGTGCTTCCTGCCGCCAAAACTCGCTACATGAGTGTGCTGGAGGGCGTGACTGTCCTGGACCTGTCGCGCTTGATGGCGGGTCCCTACGCTGC
>JBFJJV010000238.1:0-2535 GCA_041635265.1 Panacagrimonas sp. | reverse complement strand
GAACAACTGCAACTGACGCGAAACATGATCGCGAACTTGTTCAAACAAACGCTCTCGTGCCTGGCGCAGACGTGAAACTCTCATCGCGTTCGCTGAATTTGGAACGGCTTGAGCACCCAGTGCATGCTCTTCTGCAATCAGATCCTCATTGCCCATCGCCTCTAGCATTCGACGGGTGTACAGGCCGCGCTGAGTGGGCAACCAGGCTCCAGTGATGCCGACCTGTCGTTCGGCGGCACGCAGTCGGCGGGCGAGGCCTGCAAGGTCGCCGGTTTCAATCATCCGAAGCAATGTTTCTGCTGCTGGCTCGTTATTTGCCGTTGGCTGCAATTTTGCATGCGCTGTGTTAGGTTCACCTGACCCTGATCGGGATTCACCAAACAGGGTGAAAGAAAAATAGCGATCAAACACATCGTCGAATATTTCGCGACCAATCTCGGTCTTGGCCAAGGTGGCCCCTAAGGCCTCACGCAGCCTTTCACGATCATCCAGGCCAACGATGCGCGCGGCATGATAAGCATCGATGCACTCAGATAGTCCAGGTTCCAGGCCGCTACCGCGGAGTGCCAGAACAAATTCCTCAAGCGCGCGCTGCATGTGCCTGTGCGGCGCTGTGCGCGGTTTGAAGCAGTTGAGGCAGTGCAGCCAAGGCCGTTGCCACGTCTTCTTCGTGTTTGAGCACGGTGGTCAGCGTCTCGCGAACCAAATCCTCGCCTAGTTCGTCGGCATTAAGTAAGACCAAGGTGCGCGCCCAGTCCAGAGTTTCGCTGACTGCAGGGTGTTTTTTCAGGTCCAACTCTCGTAGTCCGTGGATGAAAGCGACGAGTCGGGTCGCCATAAGTGTCGCTAGCTCTGGCACTCGGGTGTGGAGAATCTGCCGCTCCAGGTCCGCCTCGGGGTAGGGGATGTGCAGATGAAGGCAACGCCGCCTCAGGGCATCCGACAATTCTCGCGTGCCATTGCTTGTCAGTAGCACCATCGGTCGAACCTTGGCGCTCACCGTCCCGAGTTCTGGCACCGAAATCTGATAGTCAGAGAGAAGCTCGAGCAAGAAGGCCTCGAACTCTGGATCGGCTTTGTCAATTTCATCTACCAACAGGATGCAGCCGGCAGGTTCACGTAATGCACGCAGCAATGGCCGGGGTTCGAGAAAGTCTTCGGAATAGAACAGATCGTCGTGCGCATGCAGACGTTTAAGCGCGCCGTCCAAGGTATTTGTGCCCTCCATGAGCTCACCCAGTTTGTCCCGCAAAATCTGGGTATAGAGGAGCTGCTTGCCATACTTCCATTCATACAAGGCCTTGGATTCATCGAGCCCCTCATAACATTGCATCCGCACGAGCGGCACTTTGAGCAGAGAGGCCAGTGCCTTGGCAAGTTCGGTCTTGCCAACTCCGGCAGGGCCTTCCACAAGGAGAGGTTTTTCCAGGTGGAGACTCAGGTATACGGCGGTGCCGATGCGCTTACTGGCAATGTACTGCTGGCTCCGCAGGGCAGCGAGGAAGTCCTCAGGACCATTGAAGTTCGGGGCGTGAAGAGTTTTCATGACACAGAGGTAAGTTTAAGAGTGTGGTGATTAGGCCAATAATGAGCCAGCAGGATGTGTCATCTTGCACCGTTCCTCCGCAATAAGTCCGTTCAGGGAGGGCGCTAAATTCGCTGACGGAAAATGCGCATGACCGCGTGCGCGCGACAAGCCACCTTTCCGTCATCCCCGAATAGCCGACCATCGACGAAGGCGAGGCTGCCACCACGCCGCACCACCTCTCCTTCGCCGATCAACTGGGTGGCGACCATCATTGGCGCCATGTATTCCACATTGAGACTCAGTGTGACTTGCCCTGCCGTATTGGGGGGATTGCTGGAATGCGTAGCCAGTCCGACTACCGCGTCCAGTAAATAGGCCAGCACACCGCCGTTCACTGCAACGGTTCCGCCACCACCACGATGATGGTCCTGCACGTCCAACACCAGACGAGCGTTGCCGTCTGTAGCGTGCAGGACCCTCATTCCCATCCATTCAAAGAATGGCGTGCGCTCCCAGTCTTTCGCGTTTGCAAGCAGAGGCCCGGTTTCAAAGCGGGGAGTTTGTGTTGCTGTTTGGGCGTGTGCGGGAAGGTCAGACTTGGGCATGTTTAGGAGTTGAAATTGTCGCGAGTAATCCATCAAACTAACATCTGTTAGGTTGCCGCCGCAAGAGTCACGTCCATACGGAATCAGGCCAATGGGAATGAAAAAGTCACTCTGGAATTGCCTAAATCTGAGATTCGTCACTCAGAGACCGCAAGATGCGAAATAGGTCAGTACGGGGCGGGCTACGATCGTCTGTGCCGGTCCGCCCGACACCTTTGCACAATGCGATCTCGGGTTTGCTCGACCTGTTGTCTCATGAGTTCGCGCCCATTGTGACTGGGTCTAATTGTTTCTTTGATTGAAGCCTCTTTCGTAGACGATGGAGGCGATGGTGTTGCGCAGGATTTCCGTGGTACCGCCGCCGAGCGCGAAGCCACGCGAGTCGCGCACCATGCGCTCCAG
>JBFJJV010000237.1:0-2547 GCA_041635265.1 Panacagrimonas sp. | reverse complement strand
GGAAGCCACGTGGAAACGTCACGGTGAATCTGTTCTACAACTATATCAACGACACTGTCTGGGGCAATAACGCCAACCGCAACACCATGAGCCTGATCGACTATGCGAACGAGCTCAATATTCGCGTGGGCTTCCAGTTCTGAATTCCTATTAACGGTGTCGATCTGTCGCAAACGCGCCCACTGGTGGCCGACTCAAGTCGGCTGCCGGTGGGGCAGAGCGTTCGGCTGAGAAAGTTTGAAGTCTTCGCATCGCCGGGATTTGTTGACAAATCCTCGACCCTGGCATCTAGGAGCAAAACCAGACGTTCTGTAAAAACAGCAAAGCCGTAGGCATTCCTTGTTCAGGGCCAGAGTAAAAAAACGATTCTGAGGGATGGCCGTGGTCACAAGCTGCGGGGTCTTGGAAAGGAATGCAGGAGAGATTTACATCATTAGAAATACCGGAGGAGATTAAATGGCTTGTCAAAAGCTCAAGATCATCGCGGCTCTGGGTTTGGGAATCCTTTCGACTGGGGCGTTTGCTCAGAGCGACGGAAACTTCAAGATATTCGGCGGTAATTTCTCCTACAACGGACTGTTCCGTCTGGAGGCTGCCATCAATACTTCCCATCAGGCGAACCCCTTCAACGCGATAGGCACTCCGGCCAATGGCTTGGCCGTCAATCGAGAAGCGGGCAATCCGGGGACGGCCTACACCACGACTTTGGCCCCAACCGGCTCGGGGCCTCTGGCCAATGCGCTCGGTGGGCTGGGCGGAGCGGGAACGCCGGGGCATGGCGTGACGAATTACACCGTCGTTACGGATACCATCACGAATTATGTGCCGCCGAAAGACCCCAGCATGAATTATCACTTGCTGCGCTTTGAAATTTCGCCGACGCTGAAATGGAGAAACGGCTGGTCGATTCAATCGCGTTTTCGCCTGGTGTATGACCCGGGCGGACTCGGTTACCGAGATTTCAACTACGAAGATTACGCCGACATCAACGGCGGCGTGACCGGCGGCGAACCGAGTCAGTACCACGGAGAGCCTAATTTTCTTGGCTACCGCACCGACGATGAGCGTAATCCGCTGATGTTCGAGCGCTCCGGACAGCATTACATGATTGACGCCCCGGCCCTGTTCCTGCAGTGGACCAATGGCAATATCACCGCGCGTCTGGGTAATCAGACCATCGCCTGGGGTCAGCTCTTGTTTTTCCGCATCATGGATCAGGCCAATGGCCTGGACCTTCGCCGCCATCTATTCCTGGATCGCGCGCTGGAAGAGTACGCCGATGAGCGTCAGTCCGCCCCCGGCCTTCGTGTGACCTGGCAGACCACCGATACGATCACGACGGATATGTTTGTCCAGCAATTCATTCCGACCATCGTTCCGAATAACAATACGCCCTACAACATCGTCGACACGCATTTCACCTTGCATGATCGTTATACCGAAGGCGGCTACGACAACAAATTCAATGCCGGTGTGCGTTTCCGCGGTGAATACGGCAATTACAACTGGCAGTTGATGTATACCAATAAGCTGGACCAGCTGGGTCGTATCCGCTTTACCCCATCGGACATCAACAAGAAATTGCCAGAGAGCAATACCTTGGGTGCCGGCTTCAATCGCTACTGTGAGCAGAGGCTGGGTTCGCCCGTGGGCGAAGGCTGCGGACCGCAAATGGCGCAGCTGCCGTTTGAGGTGGCGCCGGCAGGTCTCTCCTCGGCTGAAGAATGGTTCTGGGGCCCTGGCCACCAGAAATTGGACTCTGTTGGCATCTTTAACGGCATTATCGAGGACTACGCGCCCCTGACCACCGACATGCTGCTGGTCGGGAACAGCAATGTGGTGCAGATCGCCAATCAGATGAATCTGCTGGTCATGGCCAGCGACGGTATGCGTGGCCATATCGAGCGGGATTACTCCCGCGTGAATGTTTTCGGAATCGGCGGTGGTTTTGTCGGCGAGGGTGAGCCGGGTTCGCTCATCGACCAGATGATTTTCAATCTGGAGATTTCCTACACCCCGGATCGCCTGCTGGCTTCACCGGATGTGCGGAATGATCCTCCAGATTTGGATGATGTTCAGGTCGGTCTGGTGATTGAAAAATATCATCGCTTCTCGCAATCCTTCCCAGCGACCTATCTGGTCTTCCAGTACCTGTGGTCCAAGGAGACGGATCTGGCCGGTCTGCGCATCGATGGTTACGGCGGTGAGCAGTACAGCACGGATGCGAACGCAAACAGCATCCAGCTGGACAAGGACGTGCCGCTGCGGGCAAACCCGCGCTCTTTCCGCAACGGTGGTGGTGGTGTAGACCACGCCAACTATGTGGTCTTCGCCTTCCTGCAGCCGACCGATGCCTATATCTGGGAATACAGCGCAGCAGCCCTGATCGATGTGCAGGGCGGCCTTCTGGTGCAGCCGGCCATCCAGTGGAAGCCACGTGGAAACGTCACGGTGAATCTGTTCTACAACTATATCAACGACACTGTCTGGGGCAATAACGCCAACCGCAACACCATGAGCCTGATCGACTATGCGAACGAGCTCAAT
>JBFJJV010000236.1:0-2558 GCA_041635265.1 Panacagrimonas sp. | reverse complement strand
CGAGATGACTGGCTTGCCAAGGCGCTGGAGACGCCCTGCTTCAATGTTCCAGGCTGACTTGACGCTGCCGATAACAGTGCGCGGCCAGAAACGGTAGAAGGACTCGCCCATGCGCGAACTGGCCGGGTCTTCCGGAGTGGCAACGCTCTTGTGGTGGCCCTTATTGTGCTCAATAAAAAAATGACCGTAGGCTACGGGGGCAAGAGTAATCTTGGCCAGCCAGCGCTCAAGGCTGTTGGTCTTATGCCCAAGCTCGTGCGCTGTGTTGATGCCGACACCGTTGGTCATACCAGTGGCCAACAGAACGCCTAGGATTTCCCAGCTCGCGAGCTGGGCAGTGACTGCCAACCAAGCGCCAAGGATGGTGGCGGCGTACTGGAAGGGAATGTAAGCGTAGACAATCCAACGGTAGTAGGAATCAGCGTCCAGACCGCCGACTGCGGTTTCAGGGGCATTGACACGATCCTCGCCCAAGAGCCAGTCCGCAACCGGGGCAATGACATAAAAAATGACCGGGAGCGCGAACAGCCAGGCACCATGAGCACCGTACGTCACTGCCAGAATAGAGAGAACGCCGATCAAGGGCAGTGCTGGGCTCAACAGCCACCAGTAACGTTTGCCATCGGTCCAGCGATCGCTTGCCTCGCCTAATTCAGGGTGCATGGTGTTCATTTCATCGCTCCTCGTGCTGCTGTAGATCAGCTCTATTTAGCTTGGGATCTAATCAGGACTGTGAATGGTGATTTCGCGCCATTTTATGGTCATAATGCGCCATAGGATTTAAGGCTTCGAACATATGGAAACTGAGTTGCAAGTCCCCGCGCGGTATTACGCCCGGATCGCCGAGGTCCTGGGCGACTCACTCGACCTGCCTGAACTCCTTCGGTCTATGGGGATCTCCGCGACGCTGCTGAGCGATCCTGAATCTAGGCTTCGGCTGTCTCAGGTAGAAGAGCTGATATCGGAGATCGTCAGACTCAGTCGTCGGACCGACCTGGGCTATGAGCTCGGCAAATTGCTGAGCGCCAATTCGCACAGTTTCGTCGGCTTCGGCATGCTCAATAGCGTCAATCTGGACCAAGCCCTCCGGTTTGAAGCGCAGTACTTCAGACTCATCATGCCCAGCTTTCGCATGCGTTACATTAGCGGACCGGAGTACGCGGAAATGCAGTTTGTTCCGCGTGTGGCCATGAGCCACTTAGCCTTGTGCTTTCATCTCGAAGCCATTGGCATGGCGGCCTTGCGCGAGATCAGCGACCTCACTGGTTCGCGTCGCCCCGCTTGCAGACTCGATCTCTCCATCGAGGAGCCAGCCCACGCGAGGCGTTACGCTACGGAATTGCGCGATGTCCACGTCCGCTTTGCTGCCGACATTACGCCCAGCGTCAGGCTCAGAATATTCTGTGAGCCACGATCAATGTATCTAGATATGGCCGACAGCAACGCCCTGCGAGTCGCCGAGTCGCGCTGCGCTGCGCTGGTACAAAGAATTGCAGATGGTCGACAATTTGCCGACTGGGTCGCGATGACGCTGCGCGAAGTTGCTGAAAGCCTGCCATCGCTGGGGGAACTGGCTGCCCAGCTGAATCTTTCCAGGCGCACACTCAATCGCTACCTGCAACGCGAAGGCACCACCTATCGCCAACTGGCTGGGCGCATCCAGCACGACTTAGCCTGCGAACGTTTGTGCAGTGGCATGAACGCAAATGAGGTGGCGTACTCGCTGGGCTTCTCGGACCCTTCCAACTTCTCCCGTGCGTTCCGAAGCCGCGCCGGATATAGCCCGGGGCGGCATCAAGATAAAATTGGCGAATCTGCAGTGCGCTGACCCGGATTCTGCCCTCCCTCAATCACGCGGTATTGACACCCTTGCCCACCTCTGGAAAAGGTCGAAACCACATTAACAAGGC
Source organism: Panacagrimonas sp. (assembly GCA_041635265.1). Lineage (GTDB taxonomy): Bacteria > Pseudomonadota > Gammaproteobacteria > Nevskiales > Nevskiaceae > Panacagrimonas. The sequence continues at coordinate 648 of JBFJJV010000236.1, read as the reverse complement.
TGGTAGCAGACTGAGGTTGGCCAACAGGGCGAATACCATGGCCACACCGGTAAACAGACCGAAGTAGATCGTCGGCATGAAATTCGACAAGGCCATGATGGAGAAACCCAGCGTGACCACCACCGTGGTGTAGAACATGGCGCGCCCGACACTGGCATGAGAACGACTCACAGCGCCTTGATACCCATGAGCGGCGACTTCATCGCGAAAGCGATAGGAATAGTGAATGGAGTTGTCTACGCCGATGCCAATGGTGATGGAAGCGATGGTAATCGTCATGATGTCCAGCGGGATACCGATCATGCCGATCAGACCCAACACCATGCTGGCAGCGACCAGCGTCGGTACCGGGCCGATCAAAGCCATTTTCAGGTTTCTGAACAAGAGCAGCATCATCAGCGCGATCACGATGAATACGACACCCAGCGTCTGCGCCTGAGAGGCAAACAAACTCTGCAACACATTGTTGTAGAGCACCAGCGCTCCGGCAAGATGGACCTGCTCCGCTTCCAGGCCCAGCTTGTTGACCAAGTCATTGCGGATTTGCCTGAGCAGCGCGTCGCGCGACAGATTCGGATCTGAATCGATGATCCGGACCGCAAAACGCAGCTGATTGCCGTCCTCCGACATATAGGCGTCAAACAAAGT
>JBFJJV010000235.1:0-2562 GCA_041635265.1 Panacagrimonas sp. | reverse complement strand
ATCGCGTGCCCATCTGCGTATGGGACCAGCAGGGCCTCTGCGTGGGTGCCGTTCATGCCGCCAAAAGCCGTGCCGAATCCATAGACGGCTTTTTGTGTCGTTTCACAATGCGCGGTTTGACCGACACGACAGCAATAGCAGTCACCACAGGAGATTGAATAGGCGACACTAATGCGATCACCCGGCTTGAATCGTGCGACCGCCTTGCCAATCTGTACGACTTCGCCGATGAGCTCATGGCCGGTTTGCGACACACCCCTTTCCATGACCGGATCCAGAGCACCACGATAAAGATGCAGGTCTGAACCACAAATAGATGTGGCCTTAACCTGAACCAGCATCGCATGATCGTCTTTGAGACTGGAATCCGGAATCGTGGAGCATCGAATGTCTTCGGGACCATAATAGATTGCGGCTTTCATACTTGCCCCCTCATTGATTTAGCAGTTCGCGAAAGTTGTTCCATGTCCCAATATTCGGGCCGGCAACAAGCCCCTCACCGGCAGCCTGCCCGCTCCGGGGCCCGCCCTTCCAGTACAACCATGCTCACCAGATAGGCAGGCTATTACGATATTCGGCAGCCGCATCGCGTGCATTGGTCGCCGCTTCATGAGCGTCACACAGACCACTGCAATAAGCCTCGATTGCCTGGTCAGCCAACGGCTCCCACTTTTGCACCCACGCCTTGATAACCCCGGCGTTTCCTTCTACTTCGCTGGCCATTTTGACCAAAGCGCTAGCCCAGCGCCGATGACGCATGGCATCCACGAGTTGGGCATCGACCAGCATGCCGAGAAGCGTATCGTCATTGCGCCGCGCCGTTACCCCTAATTGGCGCAGAACGGCCTCTTCCACAGCCGGCTTGGCCACCAGATTGACGGCGACAAAGGCTTCAGCCCAATCCCAGCAGGTCAGCACTTTCTCCATCAGCTCTCTGAAGCCTTGCCAGACCCTGTCATTTTCCCAGTAATAACGCTCACCCTCACCAAAATCCTTGTCGGGAAAAATCAATGACAACTCTTTGGTGCGATAAGCCGTGTGGTTTAGCCACCGCATGGAGTCCGCAGCCTGAAACGCACAACAGTTGGTGATGGTGCTGGCCGGCGCCATTTGCTGGATATAGGCTGAGGCCATCTGCAGGGTGTGAAACAGGTAGCGGCCAGGAGTGTAGATACGCGCGAGCGTTCCAACCCATGTTGGCGCGAGCGCCGTATCGTGCTCACGCTCGTTGAACTGGTCGAACAGTCCGAAGACATACGCCTCCTGACCGTCCTGGAGCATATTGTACGTCCGGTAGACCAGCTCACTGGGGTCACGGAAGGCGTCCCAGTCGTCGTGGCGCATCGCACTATTGTTCCGATACTTTTTGTACCAGAGATTCATAGGCAGATTGGGATCCTGCTCATACGGCGCATCCGGATCCAGATTGTTATAGAGAATCTTGACCGATACGATTTCATATTCCGAGGGTTTCCGACGATTCTTCGCCAGATGACTCCAGGTTTTGAGAGGCTTGAGAATTTCTACTTCGCTCATTGGCTTCTGCTCCAGTTCAGGTTCATTTGTCGGTCTGGTAATAGAAGCGGACCTTATCGGCCTGCATATCTATCCGCCCCGAGAACGAGGCGAGGTCTGTTTCCAGTTCGCTCATACTGAACGAGCGTCCTAACTGCTCAGCAATCGTCGAGCGATTCAGCACCATTTCGCCATCCGTCTGAATCCGCAGGTAGGCAACCTTGTCCTCGACCGTAACCACGCTATCTGGGTTATCGATTTCGGCGGCGGCGGCCACTGCATGGGCCAGCTCACCGTGACGCACGATGGGACCGACCTGATTTGACCCGGCCTTTGCGGCACCGGCTGTCGGTTCATTGTTCATTGTGTGTCTCCTGATTTTATTGAATTGGAAATGATCTGCCGGGGCGCCATGGACGCATCAGTTTTCCTGGGCAAGACTGAAAAGTGGGACCACGCCGTCTGTATCGACAAGTACATCCTCCCCTTCCACCTTCACGGGATACGTAGCCAAGCGGCAATCATCTGGATTAATGCCCTTGCCGCTTACGCCGTCAAAAACCCATTGGTGCGCTTTGCAAGTTAATTCCCTGCCGTCAAAGTGCCCGTCGATCAGGGCAATCTGCTGGTGCGGGCACATGCCCTGATACGCATAGATTTTTCCGCCTTCGACATTAAGCAGAAGCAGCTTGTGCCCTTCGGATTCAAAGGCGCCCATTTCGCCCTCCCACAGATCTTCGAGCTCGCAAACCTTCATAAACGCCATGGGGACCCTCCCCGCAATGGAGTCCATCGGACTGCATTCTTGCACCACCGAATCGTGCTCACTCCCAAACCACCTCAATGCATTGCATGGCCCTCAATTGAGAGTCGCAGACCTTCAGACTGCGATCCAGCGGCTCAGTCGCACCTTGGGGACGCACCCGCATGACCTTCCCCGGTCTAAGCGGGATGCGAAGCCCTACCGCGTGATGTGCGGCGGCGGCGGCAACCTGATCCATCGTGTTTTCGCTATCAACCGGCAGCAGCTGCAGAACAAAATCTTCT
>JBFJJV010000234.1:0-2571 GCA_041635265.1 Panacagrimonas sp. | reverse complement strand
TTCGGACTCAAACCATCGGTCCAGAACCGGGGCGGCAGCGCCGGTCAGAATCTCGAGGGCCTCTGGTAGATCAGACCCGAGTTTTTTCAACGCGCCATACAGCGCGCCCCCACGCTTCAGATTTCTCAAGCGGTCCACAAGTCCCCGTTTACGCCACTTGCGCGGCAACGGCAGCAGATCCGGTGCTGTGTCCATCAGGGCAGGTTCCAGCACTTGCGCGATGCGGGTGAGCAGGGCTTCGTATTTTGGAAAGGCCTTGGCATCGGCCTGAGAAAATTGCGCAATTTGATCAAGGTTTTTCTCGATGTCGCGACCCATCATCAGAGAACGACCATCTTCAAACGGTGTAAACGATGAGGGATTGCGCGCGAGCACCTTATAGCCAAAATCCTTGAGTTTCAGTTCCTGCTCAATCTCGGGCAGCAGCAGGCTGATCACGTAAGAGGCAGTCGAGCTGCGATATCCTGGCGCAATCTCTTCGGTGACGGCGGCACCGCCCACCATCGGTCGGCGCTCCAGCACCAGGACTTTACGCCCGGCTTTGGCCAGATAAGCGGCGCACACCAGACCGTTGTGCCCGGCGCCGATGATCAGATTGTCGTAGATTCGCGAAATGGCTCAGTCCTCGCACATGGTGGTTCCCGAAGCAGCCTCGATGCTCGCGCCGGAAACCGTCCGAGCCTACCGCAATGCCTGCTATCGGGTCTCAGATGGGGCCGAGCGTTTCCAGTTGTGCCCCGATAGCTATTCCCCCGGCCTGGCCGCTTTGTTATCCCGCTATGGGGTCGGTAGCGCCGCATTTATCACCGCCTGCAATCCCTTGGGCCAGCTTCATGACGAAGTGGAAAACAAACGTCGAATGGCGATGCTCCGGGCGCGCCTGCAGCCGGCGCGCTGGCATATCCTGGAGGGGCAGGGTAGTGATCCAGCAGGTGAATGGCCCACAGAAGGCAGCTTTCTGGTCCTGGGGCCGAGCCTTGATCAAGTCTCTACCCTGGGATGCGAATTCAATCAGAACGCACTGCTCTGGTCTTCCAAGGATGCGATTCCGCGACTGCTGCTGCTGCGCTGACTCAGATTCGGCGAATACTAGAAGTGCGGCTTTTTGGGGGCTTCATTAAAGCGTTTGACACTGTCGAGAATCGCCTTCTTCGCATCTTTGGGTCCGTGCCAGCCCTTGATCTTGACCCATTTGCCCTTTTCCAAGTCTTTATAGTGCTCAAAGAAATGAGCGATCTGGTCGCGAGTCATGGACGGTAAGTCGCGCACGCTACTGACATCCGCGTACATGCGACTAATCTTGTTGCAGGGGACCATGACCACTTTCTCGTCTACCCCGGCCTCATCTTCCATCTCCAGATATCCGATGGGCCGACAGTTGATGATGGAACCCGGAACCAGCTGCATCGGCATGATGACCAGTGCGTCGATGGGGTCGCCATCGCCACTGATCGTATGTGGGACATAGCCGTAGTTGCAGGGGTAGCGCATTGGCGTCGTGAGCAGGCGATCAACAAAGATCGCGCCCGACTTTTTGTCCACTTCGTACTTGACAGGTTCGGCATTCATCGGAATTTCGATGACGACGTTGACGTCGTCCGGAACGCGGTTGCCGGTCGGCACTAAATCCAGTGACATGTGATTCCTAGGTGAGGATTTGCAGGCGGGGATTATAGAGCCCGAGGCTTGATTGTGCAGCGCAGCATCTCCACCGGCCCTGAAAATCCGAGCCAATGCGATCCTCATAAGCTCGCTGTTGCCGTGTTCGATTTGCAATCTGTGCTCTGCCGGAGCTTGTCGGTGAGCGCCAAAGTTGAAAATTTAGTTGCCGATGGCGTCAATCTGGTGAGCCCGAATCAATAGAATGTGCGATTCCGTAAGGCCACGAGTCCCCTAATGAGTGAAAACGAATCGCTACACCATCTTTTGCTGCGCAATCTGAGCGAGGACGACTATCCTGACGTCAAGGCGATGATGGACGCGATCTATCCCTCCATGGGCGGTGCCTGGCCGCGGCACAAATTCCGATCCCAGATAAAGACCTTTCCTGAAGGTCAGATATGCATCGAAGACAAGGGGCGGGTGGTGGCGGGTGCGCTGGCCGTTATCGTTGATTACGACAAATTCGGCGACAAACATACCTACGACGAGATCACCGGGGACGCCTATCTCTCAACCCATGACCCCAAGGGTGATGTGCTCTATGGCGTGGACGTATTCGTTGATCCTGAATACCGCAGCTTGCGGCTCGGTCGTCGATTGTACGAGGCGCGCAAGGAGTTGTGCCGAAGCTTGAATCTGCGCGCCATCGTCGCTGGCGGGCGCATCCCCAATTACAGCGAACATGCGTCAAAAATGAGTCCGCAGGCTTATGTGGAAAAAGTAAAGTCGAAGGACCTGTATGACCCGACGCTGACCTTCCAATTGTCAAATGGTTTTGAAGTCACGCAGATTCTCAAAGCCTATCTTCCTCAGGACAAGGAATCCGGAGGCTTCGCCACCTTGTTGCAGTGGCACAACATTGATTACGACGCGGAAGCGGTGCCTCTGATCGGCGCACCCAAGTCGACC
>JBFJJV010000233.1:0-2624 GCA_041635265.1 Panacagrimonas sp. | reverse complement strand
GGTTCGCATTGCGGCCGCTGAGATCGCCGGCAGCATCAAGGTGGTTCAGGTCAGCGATCATCTGAGTTGGTTGGCCGAGGCTTCGCTGTGCGCAGCCATGCGCCGCGCTGCCGAGGAGCTTGAGTCGCAGTCGGGCAGGGTTTATCTCGACGATGGAAGCCCGGCCGAGCTGGCGGCCATCGCCTATGGCAAATTCGGCGGTCTGGAGTTGGGCTATGGCTCGGATCTGGATCTGGTTTTCATCTACGACGATGTGTCGCATGAAGCGGACAGTCAGGGCGGGGGGCGCAATCTACCCGCGCCGGCCTGGTTTACCCGGCTGGTGCAACGTGTGGTGCATCGCTTGTCGACACTGACCCCGGCTGGCCGGGCGTACGAACTCGATCTTGAATTGCGGCCCAATGGTCAGTCCGGTGCGGTTGCGCTGCGCTTTGACGCCTACGCCAAGTACCAGCGAGAGAAGGCCTGGACCTGGGAGCACCAGGCGCTGATGCGGGCGCGGTTCGTGGCCGGGCCGGAGCGTCTTCGCACGCAGTTTGATGCGCTGCGAAAAGAAGTGATCTGCCGGCCCAGGGACCCGCAGGAGCTGGCGAGGACGATCGTGGAAATGCGCCAGAAGATGCGCGCACATTCGGAAAAAAGACGACCCGGCGTCTGGGACGTCAAGCAGGGCGTCGGCGGCATCATCGACTGTGAGTTCCTGACCCAGTATCTGGTGCTGCGCGACGCCGCCCGGCATCCGGAACTAGCCACATGGTCCGACAACTGGCGCCAGCTGGATATTCTGCTGGAAGCTGGCTCCCTGTCTGCCGAGGACAAGCAGGGGCTGATCAGCGGCTATCGCGCCTACCGCGCCTTTGCCAACGCCTGCGCCTTGCAGAGCGCGGAATTGCTGGCTCCAGAAGATCGGTTTTCCTCAGAACGCGCCCTTATCCGGGACGCGTGGAAGCGCTATCTGGGCTCAGATTAAATATGACGGCTCCAGGCCAGCATGAACGTATCGACGTGTGGCGTAACCGTTTCTGTGCCACCCACACCGAGCGCGGAACTGGTTGACGGGCCGTAATAGTCGGACTCGATGTAGCGGCCGTAGGCAAAGTGGAAATCATTCGTCGCATTCCACTTATAGCTCATGCCGACGGTGGCATTGCGTGAGGGGTTCGGCGCCATGGTCGCGAAAGTCATCGAATTGGCACTGCGATCACGCATCGGCTGCTCCCCGTAGGCGAATCCGCCGCGCACGGTCAGCTTCGGCGTGAGCTCATGGATGAGGGCGAAGCGGAAGTTGGTCTGATCACGCCAGTTGAAGCCGCTGCCGTGGTCGCCACCCAGCGGCTTGTTCACCGGGTCTTGCAGGGAGTTCAGGCCGCCATTGCCCAGCGCGCGAATTTTGCCAAATTCAATGTGCTGGATATCCATGGCAAATTCCCAGTTCTTGACCGGCTTGACCGAAAAGCCAACCGAGAAATTGGCCGGAATATCGAAACTGCCGCCGCCTGCAAGCAGACCGCGATACTTTTCCAATTTCTCGAAAAAGACGCGAGAGGAGTAGGCGGCGCCCACGCTGAGCCAGGGCGTCATCTGCGCGTACCAGCCGATTCTGACGCCCGCGCCCAACGCGCGGTCGTAGCCGCGATTGGAAACTGCATTCTGATCTTGTGAAACGCCTTCTAAGGCCTGAAGCCCATAGGCTTTGAACTGCTGGTAGCCCAGCAAAGCCGCAATGCCAAAGCTATGGCGCGGTGAATATTTCCAGCTCAGGGTTGGCGCAAGAACCGCCTGGCTGATGTCCACGCCGGCGTTGCCACAGCCAAACAGAAAGTTGGAGGGTGCGCTGCCGCAGCGAGCAGGATTGAAATTGCTATCCGGCACACCGTTCGTATCCTGATAGTCGCTATTCAAGCCGCCGTTTCCGTAGAGGGACAAGCCCCAGGAAAATTCTTCGTTGATTTTCCGCGCAAGGCCGAACTCAGGCAGGAAAAACGCCGAATTGGCGCTGACGGAATCAAAATCGTAGATCGTGCCCGAACCGCTGCGTTCGACTCGTCGATAGGGCGAAAACACCACCAGTCCGACATCGTGCCGATCTTCGACCGCTGACAGTTTTCCTGGATTGCTCGAACCCGAGAATCCATCGAGACCCGTTGCGGTGGCGGTGCCACCGGTCTGATGGGCCATGGGGCCATAACCGAGGACGAAATAGCCGCCTGCTGCGCTGGCCCCAGTTGAGGCGGCGGCTGCGAGGATTGACACGAGTGCACAGACGACCTTTGCCCCGGATATTTTCTTGAACATCGACTCTTTCTCCCTGAATTTTATGATCAGCTTGTCTATCAAACCTTTCTAACAGCATTTCAGTCTGATTACATTGTTGTCAGTGCAGTTATTGTCCTGACGACAGTGAAATTATGGGGAATTCTACCCGATGTGCTGATTTCGCCGCTTGCGATTGTGATCAAGAGCGGGAAATCGTCAGCATGACGCTCGCACAGTCTCTATAATGCGGCCCGCATTGCGTACGCTCCTATCGTCTAGAGGCCTAGGACGGTGCCCTCTCAAGGCATAAACCCGGGTTCGAATCCCGGTAGGAGCGCCAGATTTCGTTTTAGATTCAAATAAATACC
>JBFJJV010000232.1:0-2642 GCA_041635265.1 Panacagrimonas sp. | reverse complement strand
GCGGCCTCTGAATGTTTTTATTTCTTCGAGTTCCTTGCGTCCGGCGTGAAAGCCATCGGCCCTGCCGCGCACACACAGCGATGCCTTGTACTCGAGTTGCAAAGGCACTTCGCGTTCATAGTCGCCGCCGCGACGAAGCGCCACCTTGAAGTGGCCGGCGATACCCTGCTCCGCCGTCGGCGATGGCGTGAAACGCATATCCAGGTCACCGCGCTTGGCAGTGAATTCGCACAGCTCCTTGACTGAAATGAGGTAACTCGGCGGACGCGGAGATTCAGTCATTTTGATCCGCGCGGCGCGCCGGCAAGTTCACCCTGCAGAAGGCTCTGCGATTGATCCAATTCAACTAACTCGGCAGCGCGGCGCGCCAGCGCCATCCACTCGGCCAGTGATAATTCCATGGCACGTTGTGAAGCTGGACGCGCCAACTCGAAGCCATTCTCGCTGTGGTACAGCACGCCGCAGTCTTCGGGCACTTCGTGCACATCTGCCAAACCCTTCGGCATCACATAAAAGAACTCACTGGAGAGTGCCTGATAGGCGGCGCGCTTCTCCGGGCGCTTGAGATCAGATATAAGATCCGCGCGCCTGACTTTGACTTCGTGGATCATGGGCCGAACGTAGGCGGCGACACTGGTGTTGCGAATGGAATACACATCGGGTTTGCACAGCTTCCAGCCATTCTCCACTCGGCCACGAAGGCTAAGATTTCGATATACCAGACGGCCCGCGCCCGCCAGATGGCGAGCCGTGTCCATGAGCAGAAGCTCGTGCGCATCAAAGGCCTTTCGATTGCGCACCACACCAACACCGATGGCCTGCAAGCCAGCATCCGTAACCCGCAAGGTCTCCTGATGGTGGCCTGGCATAGTCACGCGCTCAATCAGACCGGCATTGAGCAATTCCACTTCCATCACATCCAGGCATGGCCAGCCCGCCGAGCGGTAATAATCGCGCAGGCGCCGGCACTGGCTTCTGGACAGGCGAACTGGGCCCGATCGATCCGTGTTGGCCGGCTTTTCCTTATCTTCCTTCAAATGCTGTTCTACTGATAACGCCTGTCCGAAGTTTCAGCTGAACCATCACGCCGGTATCATCGCCTGGGCGTGCTCGACAAGCAGTGCTCCTTGTTCTGCGGCGGTCACCGCCAGCTGCCGGGCTCGTTCACCGAATCGCGCCTCGACTTCGTCACGCTTGATTTTCAGTGTGGGCGTAAGCACGCCATTCTCAATCGTCCATGGCGTGCGCGTGATGATGACAGCACCGATTCGCTCATGCCGCTCTGCCGCTGCATTCACAGAATTTGCGGTCGCGCACAAACTGGCCTCGAGTTCAGCTATAGACTTGTTCTGGGCCAGGGCCGATAGCACGCAGACCATCACCGTCTTGGAGTAGCCACGACCGAGCAGGCAGAGCTGCTCTACGTCCTTATTCTCGGCGAAGGCATATTCGATCGGCACCGGTGCCACAAACTTGCCGTGGATGGTCTTGAAATAATCTTTGACACGGCCCGTCAGAAAAATAAAGCCGTCCTCGTCGACGCGCGCCTTGTCTCCGGTATGGACCCAGCCGTCGACAAAAGTCTCTGCCGTTTTTTCCGCTTGCTTGTAATAGCCCGGAGCGCAGGCATCTGCCTTGCACAAGAGTTCGCCTTCCTCCGAGAGGCGATATTCGACCCCTGCGAGCGGTTTTCCAATAGAACCGGTTCGGCGCTGCTCCTTTGTATTCATGATCAGCAACATGGCTTCAGTCTGGCCGAACCCTTCCAGCAAGGTGATGCCCAGCCGCTCATACCATTGCAACAGCGAAGTTGCGATGGGCGCAGCGGCACTGCACAGATAGTCATAGTCGCCAAACCCAAGCAGGGTGCGAATCTTCTGCCCCATCCCCTCCGGGTCCGACTCGAATGCCTGATCAAAAGCAGCCTGAGAACCGATCTTGGCGACAATGCCTTGCCGCAGCATCTCCCAGACTCTGGGCGCGCCAAAGAAAAATGTGGGTTGAATCTCACCCATGTCACGCACCAGCGTGGTCAGGTTTTCGTTGAAGCTCACCTCCCCGCAAAGGTTCAGGCTGTTCATCGCCACAAGCTGTCGTTCTGCGATATGCGACAGCGGTAGATAGGACAGAAACCGGGAATGCTGACGCAATCCCGCCGCTGTCGGCATCCGGCGCATGGGCACGAGCATGGAGTCGTGGGTCTGCATCACCCCCTTGGGCAGGCCGGTGGTACCAGAGGTAAAGACGATGGTCATCAGCTCATCGTGTCGGCAGACGTGCTTTGCATTTTGCCCTGCATATTGGGCGAGAACATCCTCCCAGCGCAGCGCATCGTCCGGCCCCTTCACGCCAGGCAGCGTCAGGACGCGAGTGTTGGCCGGCACCGCGCCACGCACCTGTTCCCAGTTATCAGCTTGCCCAAGAATCAGAAGCTGGACTTCGGAAAAATTCAGAATGTAGTCGACGGTTTCGGGCGTCAGCGTGGTGAAAAGCGGAACCGAAACATGACCTGACGCTGCAACCGCGAGATCGGCCAGAAACCAGTGCGCCCGATTTTTCGACAGGATGCCGATTCGCGTGCCTTTGGTAGCAAACTCGGACTCCATCCACGCAGCGATCGCCTGGGACTCGTCCCGCGCCTG
>JBFJJV010000231.1:0-2652 GCA_041635265.1 Panacagrimonas sp. | reverse complement strand
GCGCTTACTATCGGACGCGTGGCCCTAGAAGCTGGTGTAAATCTTCAGACCGTGCGCTACTACCAGCGCCGAGGGCTCATCACAGAGCCAGCCAAGCCTTTTGAGGGGTATCGCGTTTACGGTGCAGAGGTGGTCGAACGTCTGCGCTTCGTCAAACGAGCGCAGCACCTGGGCTTTACGCTTAAGGAGATTCAGGAATTGCTGGAACTCGGCGATGGGCATTGCCGGGACGTACAAAGCCTGGCGCAGGCAAAGCGGGACGGCATCCGTCGGCAGATTCAGGACCTGAGACGCATGCAGAAAGTCCTGGATCGCTATCTGAAAGAATGCGGCGACAACCCTGAGCCAGGCCACTGCTCGATGATCGACGCCCTCAGCACCGGTGCTTGCTGCGACAAGGTTCAGTAAAGGTGCTGCCCTCAGTCCAGCAGCATGCCTGCAAGCATTGAAATCAGAGGTTTCCGCAGCGCGAGGTCACGGACCATGCGGTCCAGCCCAAGGCAGGACGGATCCAGCTCTGTTCGACGGACCCGCTCAGATCATCGACAGTAACGGTGCCGCCGTCAGTACGGGCCCGCTTGGGCTGCTTTCAGCCGGCGAACCGCCGGCTGGCTCCAGACTGACCGCCACGGTGCCCGGGCCGGTGATCGTCAGCTTGGCAGGCAGGGCAAGCTGAAAGGCGCCGCTGCGGGGCAGCAAGCCAAGAGACGTCGTTCCGCCGCTGTCGTCTATCCACCACAGTTGGTAGTCCCGGTCTGCGGCAAGCTTTGCTGGCTGGCTGGCGTGGATACGCAGGGATCGGCTATCCGGCACAAGGCTGACGGTCCATTGACCCTCTTCTTCGGGCAGCTTGATCGCAGCGACAAAGGCCTGTGCAGGCACTGAGACGATTTGCGGCTGTCCCTGCTGCGGCGCCACGACGCTACTTTGCCGAAACAACAGGACCGCCATGACGATGGCCGCCGCCGTCGCGGTGGCGCCCCACAGGCGCAGCACATTGATTCGGACGGTTGGGCGCTCGACCTTGATGGGCACAACCTTGCTGCGTTCCTGAGCAATGCGTTGCTCGATTCCGGTCCAGACCAGGTCACGGGGTGCTACCGGCTCAATAGTGTCCAGAGAGCCAAGCCGGGCTTCCCAGTTACGCACTTCGCGCTGCAGATCAGCATCTGTTTTCAGCAGTCTGCGGAATCGCTTGCGGGCTGAGCCCACCAGCGTCCCCGCCACGTATTCGGCCGCGAGCATCTGCCTGAGCTTTTGGTTTTGGTAATTCACGCTGATTCATCCAAAAATTCTTGCAGGCGGGCCAAGCCGCGGCGCACCCAGCTCTTGACTGTGCCCAATGGCGCGTTCATACGCTTGGCCAGCTCCTGATGGGTGTAGCCTTCGTAATAGGCAAGCAGCACCGCCGTTCTTTGCTCCTCGGGTAGTTGATTGAGGCCCTCGCGCATCTTAGCTACGCCCTGAGTTTCCTCGGTTCGTGCCAGCGGATCCTGGGATTCGTCGGCTAGGGCCATTGGCGGCAGCGAGAAATCATCATCAGCATCAGGCATCACCACTTCTGGGCGCTTGATCCTTAACAGATCAAGCGCCCGGTAGCGCGCAATGGCCAGCATCCAGGTTAACGGTGAACCCTTGTCGCCATCGAACGTTCCCGCTTTCTGCCAAATTTTTACGTAACAGTCCTGCATCGCCTCTTCAGCCAAATCCCTACGCTTCAACATACGCAGCAGCAGCCCGTACAGATGCGAACTGCTTGCGCGGTATAGCTCCGCAAATGCGCTCTGGTCTCCACGGGCGGTGGCTTCCAGCAATCGGCTGAGCCGCTCTACATCTGCCATAAATAAAATTTAACGAGATAGCTGAATGAGCATCATAGCTGTAGTGGATGCAACTGGGAGGCTAGTAGTAATACGAAGACGGCCAGATCATCAGCACGGCGCTCGCCCGTCTGGCACTGACCCGGTAGGCATCCGTCATCCAGCCTACCAATTCGCGCCTCATGGCAGGCTTCAGAGCTTTTTTTGATGACCTCCTGGAGCATCTCCTTATCGAGATCGAGGCTCAGATCAGCGACCAGGCCCTTCAGACGGCGATTCTCATCCTCGAGCTGCTTCAATCGGCGCAACTCGGAAACGCCCATGCCGCCGTACTTCTTCTTCCAATTGTAAAGAGTGGCCTCAAAGATGCCGAACTTGCGGCACACCTCCTCAACCCGCGTCCCCGTTTCCGCCTGCTTGAGTGCGAACGCGATCTGGTCTTCGGTGTATTTCGATTTCTTCATGCCATTTCCTCCCCGCTTCACGGTGCTTGAAATGGCCGATTTCCTCTAGCTCAAGTTGATCCTGTTTTCAGGGAAGAGGTCAGCCCGGTTCTACTCTATCGGCCTGGCTTCAGGAATACTTGGCCAACAACTTTGCTTTTTCCGCGATATTGTCCCTCATCGCTTTCTTGCTGGCGCTGTTGTCGACGTCCATTTCCAGGCTGCAGGCCATCATTTCAAAGAAGGCTCGGTCCAGCGCCTTGCGCGCCGCGGAGAGTTGCTGCGCGATTTCGTGACAGGGCAGCTCCCGATCCATCATGGACAGCACGCCGCGAATCTGGCCTTCAACCCTGCGCAGTCGGTTCTTGACTTCCTTTTCATGCGGCCTC
>JBFJJV010000230.1:0-2659 GCA_041635265.1 Panacagrimonas sp. | reverse complement strand
GGACAATGAGCGACGCGAGCCATAGTCAGAGTCGATAGGTGAACGTGCAATTGTCCGCGACTCAGCTCAGCTCGGACCGGGAAATTGCGCAACGCATTCTCGAGCATCTGGCCAAGGGCACCACGGACAGCTGGAATGGTGCGCCTTGGCGCGAACCGGTGTCGAGCTATCTGGATGCCTCGCGTCTCGAGGTGGAACTGAGTCAGGTCCTGCGTCGGCAAGCTACCGTGTTCTGCCCTTCCGCAGCCCTTCCTGATGCGGGCACTTATCTTGCGCGCGAAGCAGCCGGTGTGCCGATATTGGTGGTGCGAGGGGATGACGGGGTGGTACGCGGTTTTCGCAACGCCTGCCGTCATCGCGGCATGCAGATCGCTGCCGGCCAGGGCTGCGCCCGCGCTTTTTCCTGTCAGTACCATGGCTGGACTTATCGTCTGGATGGCTCGCTGCGCCATGTGCCGAGCGAATACGGGTTCCCGGGTCTGGACAAGGCCAGCCACGGACTGGTGCCGCTGAAAGTCTGGGAGCGTTACGGTTTGATTTTTGTGTCGCAGGACGGTGATGCGCAGACTCAGCCTGATCCCGCATTGGCCGCCATTGAGGGTTTGATCGGGGATGGCGAGGTGATGTTCCGCAGCGAGGTGCGCGAACTCGATGCCAACTGGAAACTATTTTTGGAGAGTTTCATCGAGGGTTATCACATCAAACCGGCGCACAGGGAAACTTTCTATCCCTTCGGTTACGACAATCTCAATCTGCTGGAAACTTTCGGCCCAAACAGCCGCGTGATCTTTCCATTTCGTCGTATCGAGAAATTGAAAGAAGGCTTTCCTGATCCCCTGAATCTGGACGGTATGCTCACCGATGTTTATCAGCTCTTTCCGAATACGGTGATTGCAAAACTCTCTTATCACACGACCGTGTTGATTCTGGAGCCCATCAGCGTGGCGCGAACCCGGGTGCTGAGCTATTCGCTGACGCGAGGGCAGGGTAGTCCTGCCGAGAAACTGGAGCGTGCGATCAAAGATGCAGATTTTGTCGAGAAAACCGGCCAGGTTGAAGACCGCGATATCGTCTGCGCGATACAGCGTGGTCTGGAGACGGGAGCCAACGAAGCACTGACATTCGGCAAGTTCGAAGGCGCGATCATTCATTTTCATGAACGCCTTCGCGAGGCACTCGCCCGCCCCTGATCAGCGGCATCCGGCCGTCCGGAATGTTCATGCTCTGTTCATTGCTTGCGCTTAGATTAAAGCCCACAAAAATCTGCTAGCCTGCCCTTGTTGGTTCATGGATTTAGCCTGCCGCGCTGATCTTCGCTGCATAGCATCGGCTCAGCTTTCAACCTCCCTGGTTTTGCGGGCAGGCGTCAGACAGAGGATGCATCAAAATGAATAAAAAACTTTCTATCTTATTGGCTGGCGCGTGTGCAACGCTGCTGGCCGCCTGTGGCGGCGGTTCCAGCGGATATGGCGGCGGTTCCCTGTCGGTGGGCGTGACCGATGCCCCGGTGGATGACGCGGAAGCTGTATGGGTCAGCTTCACTGGGATTGAGCTGTTCGGCGCGAACGGTCAAGTTGCGCAGTCCTTCACTTTTGACGAGCCCCAGCAGGTTGATCTGCTGGGACAGCAGGGTGATCAGCAATTTTTCCTGATTCAGGATGCCCCGGTGCCCGTTGGCGTGTACAAAGAAATTCGCCTTCTGGTCGAGAATATGGACAACTCAGCCTGCAATCCAGGCAGCCCACCATATTCCTCCTACATAACGGTTAATGGCACTGATTCCCCACTGATTGTTCCAAGCGGTGGCAGTTCCGGCTTTAAGGTCAAGGGACCGATCACGGTCGCGGCCGGCGGTTCGGCGGCTTACACCGTCGATTTTGATCTGCGCAAATCCATTGCCGAGCGCGGCAAGACCGGTTGCTACAACCTGCGGCCAGTGTTGCGTGTGGTGGATAATGCGCAGATTGGCACCTTGGCAGGCAGTGTTGATCCTGCGCTGCTGGCGGATTCTTCCTGCACATCCGATCCGTCAACAGGTGATGGCGCCGCCGTTTACGTCTTCAGCGGTGCTGGTGTCGTACCGAACGATTTCGACGGAAATGATCTGCAGCCGCAGCCGCTGACAACTGCACTCCTCACGCCGGGAGTCGATGCCGACGAGGTGCCGATTTTCACCTACGAAGTCGGCTTCTTGCTGCAAGGCGATTACACCGTCAGCTTGAGCTGTCAGGCCGGTGATGATGCGCCAGCGCCTTCGGACGACGCCATCGCGTTCATGGGTACCGGTAATGTCGCCATCACGCAGGGTCTGACCAGTGAGTTCGATTTTGACGCGGCGCCGGCACCGGCTCCGCCCAGCAACTGAGCCGATCATGCTGGCGCGCAATAAGGCGCTGTAACAGCCATTGTCGTCCACGCCGCGCTGCTGCCCTGATCGGGTGGCAGCGCGGTTTTTTTGTGCAGCTCCCTCTCTCGCGCTGGGCTGCGTTACTGTGTGCCTTATCCTAATTACGGCCGTTTGACGACTTCCCCTTATTTTTTACCGATGCCGACTTATCTCGACCACAACGCCAGCACGCACCTTGATCCCCGCGTGCTGGAAGCCATGCTGCCGCATTTGTCCGGACCATCGGCCAATGCCTCCAGCTTGCATCGCTTT
>JBFJJV010000229.1:0-2706 GCA_041635265.1 Panacagrimonas sp. | reverse complement strand
CTTGGTGACGACAAATCCCGCGTTGCTCATGAACCCCTGATTGGCCTGCGCTGCCATGCCGGACTCCCCCTCGAAATACCACACGCGTTTACTGACCTGAACTGGCGCGAGCGTCTGCGTCTGGTGCGGAGCTGGGACCGGTGCGGCCCCAGACGCGCCGGCCAATAGCGGTACGAGGCAAAGCAATAGGGCTAAAATCAGGCGATTCATATACCGAGTGGGGTATGCCGGTGATTCATTTCTGTGTACGGTATTGAGTATACGAAAAATGCTCAGTCCGGCCTGGCAGGGAGCCGGGGCGGAGCGCTAAGGAGAGGCACTGAATGGCATCAAAAATTGAATCCTTGGCTGGAGTAGAGAAAGCGCCAGTCAGGCCAGCTGCGGCGGCCACATCAGGCCTCAGTGCGGCGGAGCTTCTCGTTTTCGAAGAGCCCAGCTGTGGGCCCTGTATTCTGTTTGAGCGAGAAGTTGCTGCGATGTACTCGAATACGGTTGAGGGGCGACGTGCGCCCATGAGAAAACAGCTTCTCGGCTCGCCACTTCCTGAGTCACTGGCATTTGTTGCACCGGTAGGCCTGGCCCCGACCTTTGTTTTGATCCACTGCGGCAGGGAAGTAGGCCGTTTTCAGGGATATTCCAGCCAGGAGCTGTTCTGGATGAGCCTTGCCTACCTGATGCAGAAACTGCCGGAGTAGGCCGCAGCGCTCAGGGTTTGATGTAAACGAAATTCTGCCAGGCCTGTAGACGCGATATTTCTGCGACGCCGGAATCGACAACTTGCACATCGGCGACGATCTGCGCCCGCTCGATGTTGCGTGCTGCGATTGTGTTGTTGCAGATGCGAAATTCGACACCGGCGAAAAGCAGGTCGTCAATCATCGGCTCATAGGGATTACCACGGTCGTCCTTGGCACCGCGCAGAAGAAAGTCGATGCCATGAGCCAGGGTCACCACCACGACTCTGGATTCAGGCTCCGCTTTCAGGTGGTTGGATATGCTGCGGAGTGCACCGATCGCGCGCTGGTGATCATCAATGTGATAAACCACCTTGATGGGGGCTTTTGATTGGGCCTCCTCTGCGGAGGCAATCGTGGGTGCCAGCAAGATGAAGGAGAGCCCCATAAGGAAAGCGCCGACGATTGGATGGCTGCGGCGACAAGCATTAATCGTATTCATCGAATTCTTTGTCCTCGCATTCAGGCCCATTGTTATGCTGATCATCATACTGTGGAAAACGTGCACTTCTCATGATCCGAAGGGCACGAAGGCCCCGACGCCAGTTGCGTTGGCCGCACATCCCTGTGTCTCGGTGCCAGTTGGCTGCAGCCAGCAGGAGTTAGCGCGGTTTTCAGTCATGGGTGCCCGGCGATATGGGGTTTAAGCAAAGTGGAAATCCGCCACTCCTCCCAGTTGCGCGTCTGTCAAGTTCTACACAGGCGGATTTTGGCGCTCCAACGCGTGAACGCCCAATTTCGAATCGCTCGTTGTGAACTGCGCGGTATTTCTCCTTTTTCTGCGCCGAACTGAGCGAAAGGCGGGCTAAACTAGCCGTATGAGCACCATTCCCGGTCGATTGATCATCGTTTCTGCTCCCTCGGGTGGCGGTAAGACCAGCCTGACCCGGGCATTGATCAGCAAGCTTGATGATCTGGGGCATGCAGCAACGATTTCTGTTTCCTACACCACGCGCGCGCCGCGAAAAGGTGAAGCAGATGGCACGCACTATCATTTCGTGCATGAGGCGTGCTTTCTGAGCATGATCGAGTCGGGCGAGTTTCTAGAACATGCTCACGTCTTTGGCAGACGGTATGGCACCGGGCGTAAATCGACCGAAGACCTGCTCGCAACCGGGGTTGACGTTATTCTCGATATTGACTGGCAGGGCGCGCAACAAGTGCGCAAAACAAGGCCGGATGCAAGCTCTATTTTCATTCTGCCGCCCTCTTTGAGCGAGTTGGAGCGCCGTCTGCGTGATCGCGGGCAGGATGATGACACCACGATTGCGGGCCGCATGGCCGCAGCCCGGGCGGAGATGTCGCATTACGCCGAATACGATGCTCTGATTATTAATGATCAATTTAATCAGGCGCTTGAAGAGCTTTCAGCCTTATTTTTAGCGCCGAGGCTGGCATTGGACGAACAAGTGGCCCGATTTGGTGGCCTGATCAGCGACCTGCTGGATTAAGACCCCGGGTTTCGGCTACACTTCGCGCCCTTTTTTCGCCCGAGCGCCCCATGGCCCGTGTCACCGTAGAAGACTGCCTGGATCGAATTCCAAATCAATTTGAGCTGACTCTGGTTGCTGCGAAGCGCGCCAGACAACTCGCCCGCGGCGCGGATGCCAAGCTGCCCTGGGGAAACCACAAATCCACCGTTCTCTCTCTTCGCGAGATATCGGACGGTTTTGTTGGAACCGAAGTGCTCAAAGAGCAGGATCTGCCGGCTATTCAGCAAGCGCACGTCGATCTCGAGCCTCTGGATCCCAGTTACGACCTGTAGTTATTAATCGGCAGACCCGCAGGTGTTGCTGGTCTGTTGTGTCTTTTGCGCCCGCCGAATCGCCCCGCGAGCGGACGCGTCTGCCCAAATTTGACCGACGAGCCCGATGATGAGCAAGCGTTCTGATCTTGCAAATGCAATCCGCGCGCTGGCGATGGACGCCGTCCAGAAAGCCAACTCCGGTCACCCGGGTATGCCTATGGGCAT
>JBFJJV010000228.1:0-2710 GCA_041635265.1 Panacagrimonas sp. | reverse complement strand
GTCCAGAACTTCTACGGTCGCACCAAAATAGATGCTGGACTCATCCGAGGGCGGCTTGTCTGCCACTTTGAGTTGCGGCAAACGGCGCTGCAGGTAGCGCACACGCCGATCGATCTCGCGCAGTTCCTTCTTGCGATACTGGTACTCGGCATTCTCCGAGCGATCGCCCTCTGCAGCCGCTTCAGCCAGCGCTCGGACGACTTCCGGACGCCGCGCTCGCCACAATTGCTCGTACTCGGCCTTCAGTCGCGCGTGCCCTTCGGGCGTGATGTAAGGAGAAGACATATTCGACAAGACTACATTTTGACCGTATCCGGCCAAACCAGCGCGCAACTCAGAAGCAGCCAGATCAGGACAAGCACAATATTGCTGCAAGCAAAAAACCCGAGGCGATGAAGAACATTGTTATAGCTCAGATGTACCAGACTCTGAAGTATGCGAAGCAGGACGTAAGCCCAGGCGAGTCCGAGCAGAAGTGCCCCCTGATTGGCACTCACAAACGCAGTGAGACAGGCCAGGTAAAACAGAGTTGGCGCTTCAAGCAGATTCATATAGCAGCGGTTTGGAATGGCAACGCGCGGTAAAACACGCTCGGACTCTCCGTTCTTGAAATCACTCACCTTTAATTCGTCGGCAAATACTGCCCTGAACCGCTGATACGGAATCAGCAGAAGCACGAGCATGGTCCACAGCACCAGTGCTGCGACTGGCATGAGAATGGAATTTTCGGCCATCGCTTTGTCCTTGTTTGCCTGGCTATTGAATCATCGCCGTCGCGCGGGCGAGTCGCTCTGCCTGGACACGGTTGAGGTTACGAAAGACCGTTGCGGCGATCCGCGGATAGCGACGTCGCAGTCGCTCGAGATCATTGGCGTCAAATCGCAGCAGACGAGCGCGGTCGACGCAGCTGACGTTGGCCGTGCGACGCTGCCCAAAGTATCCCGCCTCCCCCATGACGGCACCACGACCCAATGTGGCAAGGACCCTCCTTTCCTCAGGTCGCTCGATCCACACTTGTAGCGAGCCGTCCACGATGACGTACATATCGCGCGCAAAGTCTCCCTCGCGAATGACCATCTCGCCCTCGGCATAGGTCTCGAATTTGGACATGATGGCAAATATACGCGCCTGCCTGAGAGACAGGCCGGACATGACCGGAATCGTGTGCTGCGGTGACTGGCCCAGATCCAAGCGTAACAAATCCCATAGCGTCACGATCCGCAACTTGGCACCGAGGGCCGGCGTCAGGATGAGTTCCGAAATCCAGGCCATGAACAGGGTGAAGGATGCCAGCAGACCGAACTGCACCTGGTTGCGCAACTCGCTGCCGGTCAGCGCCAGCAGGCCCAGACAGAGTGCAACCGTGGTCAGCGTAGTCGGTCGAATGGTCTCGCGCAGCGCCGAACGAACCGCCTTGGCCTCACTCCCAGATGCGCGGGCGTCACGATTGAATCTGGTCAGGAAATGCACGGTGTCATCGACCGCGACACCCAGCACGATACTCGCAATCAGACTATTGGTCGGGTTGAGCGGAATATCGAAGACTCGCAAGGTCGCGAAATAAAGCGACACGGGCAACATATTCGGCAGCATCGCCCAGAGACCGGCGCGCGCCGACGTGAACATCAGTGCCAACATGCCCCAGATAGCAAACGCGGCAATCGCCAGCGACATCCACTGCCCGCGTCCGATCGCGTTGACTGTTCGAGTAGCCAGTACCGGAGTGCCGGTCAGATTGGCATTTAACGGCTTCTGCAGCTTGGCCAGGCGCTTTTCAACGCGCTCTATCAGTTTTGTGATCTCGCCGGATTCACCAACCTTGATGCGGACGCTGATCAGCGCTGATTGAAACTTGCGGTCGATGACACGGTTGATTTCATTGCCACCCGCAAACACCATGAGCTGCTTGATGGCGGCCGGCTCTTCTGGAATCGTGTGGAATGCGGGATCACCATCATTGATGCTCTGATGAAGCAGTTTGAGGTGATCAACATAGGACACGGTCTGCCCCACTTCTGGCTGAGCACGCAGCCAGCCCTGCAACTCATCGATCGCGCGAACCAACTCAGGATTGGTCAGGGCATCTTCGACAAAAGTCTCAATCAGGACCGACACCAGATTGGCGCCATTAAAGGTCTGATTGATTGCCTCGTACTCGGTGCGAACCGGATTGCCCTCTCTAAATGACTTGATGTAGTCCGTACCCACCGACAGCCCCGATCCTAGCCAGATGTTGATCGGCACCACGATGATGGCTACGCGGACAATCCAGCGGCGCCACTTGAAGTCGAAGTTGGACAGGCGCTCGGTCCAGGCCTCGTAAAAATTGCGACCGAAGTCACGTGGCCGATCGCCACAGCCCGACCAGTCCAGCAGATTGGGCAGAAAAAACACGATCAGCAGAAACAGACTGACCACGCCAACGCTGGCAAGAATTGCGAACTGGCGAATGGCGGGAAGATCGTTCGACATCAGGGCCAGGAAGCCAGCAACCGAGGTCGCGCCAGCTAAGAGCATTCCCAGTCCGACCCGATTCATGACCTGACGTGACCTTTTTCTGCGCTCGCCCAGATCAGGCCCGGACTCACCAAAATAATCAGCAAGCATATGAATGGCGTAAGCCAGTCCTAAGGTCACGATCAGAGGTGGTGCAATAATCGTCACCAGATTGAGCGACATTCCTGAAATCGCCGCAAAGCCTGCAGTCCAG
>JBFJJV010000227.1:0-2749 GCA_041635265.1 Panacagrimonas sp. | reverse complement strand
CTTCTCTCCAAACGATTAACGAACACACTTGGCCGATAAGCATGGGCGAACGCACGATTTCCTACCAGCGCAGGCAAAACCAGTTCGGCGAACGGGACCTGTATGAATAGATTGACCAGCGGCTGGTCACCAAACTGACCCAATAAAAAATCGTTGATTCCTTTTTGAGGGCCCACCACCGTGTCAAAGCCGAATTCAGGGCCTATATGACTGAATCGAGTCTCATCCGTTGCGTAGATGGTGCGATAACCAACGTTGGAAAACTCCCATGCGATACTCAAATCACGGCGTACGTCTTTTTGCGGCGCATGATTGGTTCGCGCCCCCGATTCCGCCGGACCCAGGCCAGTGAGAATAGATACCCAGGCTGGAAAAGTTCTCGCGATCGGCGTTATCACCTGGGAATTGACATAACTTCGATCTCGCAATGCCGCGAGGTTGGGCATTGCGCTGAGATCGGCGGATAGAAGAACGTCACGGCGCAATGAATCAAGACCTATGATGATGACGTTTCGCTTGGCTTTTTTGTCTGCCTCGGTCGGAACTCCCATCTGGGCTGCTCCAGGAGCCTGAGCGATTATCAGTAGCGTTATTATTGCCCCAGATGCAACGCCCCCTAGAGCGAGGTATTTCATCCCGGACTGGCGCACACATTTAAAGATTGCACAGGTCCAAACACGCAAAACAATTAAGGCGCGCCAAAACAAAAAGCACCCAGAAGCAATGTCTAGCAGGTAGGCCTGCGCTTGATCCTGCAACAGCAGCATTGCCCAGGTCCAGACCGAATGCGGGAACCAGATGGAATGCAATCGCAAGATCAACCAAGCAAGAGATGCCCAGGTCGCGAAGATCAGCACAGCATCATTCTCGGCCCAGTGTCTGGGCAGACGGCGTTGGCGCGATAGAATCGCAATCAGCCAAAAGAAGAGTAGATACAAGACCAGAACCACGGCAAGTTGACCTAGCAACTTCATTGCAACAAGGGGCTGACCGGTCAAACTGGCGAGGAGGAAGCCGGCCCCCTTCCCGTTATCGACGTGAATTGCGAAGCCAGTAGCGGCCAGTTGCACGTGAGCCCATGCCGTCAACAAGCCCGTAACGATAAGGGCCATGCGTGCAAGAGGCGCTAGAGGCATTGGCATCTGATTGTATGGCTGATGTTGGATTCTAGTATCTTTGGCATCCGAGGGAAATTCCATTACCCCCAAAAAGGCGTCTCGCTCTCCGCACAGTTGCATCCCACGAGTGTGTCGAGAGCATACTGCGCTGCAGTTCCATCGCGAGAATTAGACGGTGTGCTTATTGGGAGTAGTTAAGGACGCGCATTTATTGACAGCCGTGATTGTCTCGCTCTTGGCGGGAGGCGCATCTTGCTCGAGCAAGCTAGAGGGGACGGACTGATGATCGTCGTTCGGCGAGTGGCACAGTCCTAATTATCCACCGATCGCCAAACCGGCCCTTCCTCACGTGGATCTGCCTGCTCGCTGGCAGCTTACCGTTAAGGTTTAAGTCCCCAACACCAACGCCCGCGAAAGCGCTTCCATTATCGGCGCACACCAAATTCATTTTCAAAAATGCGAATCCCTTTAATTTTCGTAGTACCTGCCTCCACAAGGACCACGCCGTCCCTCGCGTTGGCGCGCAGAGGCAGATAGGTAAATCCCGTGTCTGACGGTCCCAATTTTTCCAGCCATCGAGACCATTCGGCTGCACTGATCTTGTTGGCTATTTTGACTTCGTGAATGGGTCTCTGCCGAAATTGGATGGAGTCGGACATACTTTCCAGCGAGACATAGTATTCGGGCAGCTGTGGCAAATCCGCGCCCCCGCCTAAGGAGGAGAACATAAGCGCCTCACGCGCTGTGGCCTCAGAGGGCAGGCGCGCGGCCACCCAAGTCGGCCCGAACCAGGATGGCTCCAAACCTTCCGGCACCTTTTCCAAGCTGGCCATCACAATATCTTGTGAAGCGACTACATCGAATCGGTCAACATTGAGCACCACGTAGAGCGGGCGCCCTCCTTCGATAATTTTCAGTCCGTACAGAAACGCTGCAGTCTGTATCGCCAGAATGACCGCAAGGTCAAACAGGATTTCCTTCTTGTGCGGCTTATAGACCAATGTCAGGAGAACCGGCCCGAGGATCAGGTGGGCAAGCAGGAGGATGCCGATAATGGTGCCCACGCCTTGCGCCGCGGCAAGCGACCCGGGGTACCAGAAGAAATAGATGAACCCGACAATGGGCAAGGCAAGCGCGAGGCTGCCAAGCAAGTGGATTCCGCCTGCATAGAATCTTGGTTTGAGTCCTGTCATCGCTGCTTGTCTCCCCGATTTACGCGCCGCGACTGAGAACGCTCCGCCCCCCCGCTGTCGCCCTGAACCAGTCCGTCACACCAGCCCTTAATCCGGGCTCGGAATTCGCCCTCGGAACACGCCTCATTTAGCAGAGGCGGTGGGAACTCGGTCTCGATGTGCGCATCGGGATAAACGTCCCAAGTATTCTGAGCGTAGTCGACTGCAATCATGGCCTGCTCATCATCACCCCAGAGCACCGCCAATAGTTGGTCGCCGTCGGTCACGCCTAGATCCTTCTCAACCAGGGCACGAGAGTAGACATAGTCTCGTAGTTCAAGTCTGCCATTATCGAGGATGTTATAGGTGGTCTTGGCAATATCGATGGCAGCACCCGCGTCTGGGGCCTCAAGGTTGAAACCTCGGGGGCGGAAGCCGGTTTCCATCAGGACGTACGGT
>JBFJJV010000226.1:0-2771 GCA_041635265.1 Panacagrimonas sp. | reverse complement strand
TATGATCCGGCGCGCGCCCACAAACTGGCAGATCAGTATCGCGCCCAGGGCTACGACGTAGACATCGGTGGGGTACCCGCTTTCTCTACCTTGGGCTGGTTCCGGGATCCGGTACTCAACACCATGATGCATTGGAGTGAAACCGTCCTGATTGGCACGCTATTCCATGAACTGGCACACCAGCGCCTGTACCTTGCAGACGACACCGCCTTCAACGAATCCTTTGCGCGCTTTGTCGAGCAGGAAGGGTTGCGCCATTATTTCTCTTTGCATGAAGATGCGCTGCCAAACAGGGCTCAACGTCGTTTACGCAGCCAGCAGTTCACTGCATTGGTATTGAGCACACGCAGAACTCTGGCATCCGTTTATCAACTGCCGCTCTCGACGGCGGCTATGCGTGCGAGGAAAAAAGCAGCGTTCGAGCAGCTCAAGGCCGATTATGAAACCTTGCGCGACACGCAGTGGAACGGCGATGGCGATTACGACGACTGGTTCGCCCAGGAATTGAACAACGCCAGTCTGTTGCCCTTCGGTCTGTACGATGAATGGGTTCCTGCTTTTTCCGCTCTGTTCCAGGCTTCTGGTCACGACTGGGAAAAGTTTTACGCGACTTGCCGCGATCTCGGGCGCATGGACAGAAGCGCGCGGCAGGAGCAGATGAAGGCTTTGATGCGACCTTATGAATTACAAGCGAGAAAGGGTGATTGATCATGGATTTTGACTACGACCTTTTTGTTATTGGCGGTGGCTCCGGCGGCGTTCGCGCTGCACGCTTTGCCGCCGACTACGGTGCTCGCGTCGGCCTTGCCGAAAGCCGCTACCTGGGGGGCACCTGCGTCAACGTCGGCTGCGTTCCAAAGAAACTGATGGTTTACAGCGCGCACTTTTCCGAGGATTTCCAGCTCGCTGCCTCCTTCGGCTGGCAACAGACCAACGCGCGGTTCAACTGGAACACACTGATCAGCAACAAAGACGCTGAAATATCACGTCTCAACGGCATTTACCGCAAATTGCTCGAGGGGAGCAAGGTAGAGATTTTTGACGCGCACGCCAAACTACTGGACAGGCACACCATCGCGGTCAGTGATCGAACGATCCGTGCAGAGAAAATTCTGATCGCAAGCGGAGGCTGGCCGCAAATTCCTGATTTTCCCGGCAGCGAATATGCGATCGGATCCAACGAGGTTTTCTTTCTCGACCAACTGCCGGGTCGGGTTCTGGTTGTCGGCGGCGGCTATATCTCGGTCGAATTTTCGTCCATCTTTCATGGACTGGGAGCAAAGGTTACCCAGCTCTATCGACGCGAGCTTTTCTTGCGAGGATTTGATAGCAGCGTCAGAGAACACCTGCGCGACGAGATGCGCAACAAGGGGATCGATCTGAGATTCAATGCCGACCTTGCCCGGATCGAAAAGCAGGCGGATGGGACGCTGAAGGCGACGCTGAAAGACGGGCACATTCAGGAGTTCGATTGCGTCTTCTACGCCACCGGCCGTCGTCCCATGCTTGATGACCTGGGATTGGAAAACACAGCGGTCCAACTCGACGCTCGCGGATTCATCGCGGTGGATGATCAGTTCCAGACCAGCGAGGACAGCATCTTCGCCCTGGGCGATGTTATCGGCCGTGTTCAGCTCACCCCGGTCGCTTTGGCCGAAGGCATGGCACTGGCACGCAAGCTCTTCAAACCCGACGAATACCGTCCGGTGGATTATCACTTAATCCCGACTGCAGTCTTTAGCTTGCCGAATATCGGCACGGTGGGCATGAGCGAAGAGGATGCGCGCAAGGCAGGCCACCGCCTGCAGATTTTCGAAAGCCGCTTTCGCCCCATGAAGATGTCTCTCAGTCCGCTGCAGGAACGGACTTTCATGAAGTTGCTTGTTGATGCGGAAACTGACCGAGTACTGGGCGCCCATATGGTAGGTCCAGAAGCCGGTGAGATGATTCAAGGCATCGCCGTGGCACTCAAGGCCGGAGCCACCAAAGCCATCTTTGACGACACCATTGGCATTCACCCGACTTCAGCCGAGGAATGGGTGACAATGCGTAAGGCAAGCCGGTCAGATTAATACCCCGGAATCTCTGGGGCGGCCGGGATGAGCTGGTGCAACTAGTGAACTACGGCGTTATCATCCAAAGTGCCGTCGAGAATCTCGACTAGTGTCTTGGCAGCGATGTAGCCATAGATGACGCTGCCATCCGGCAGCACGATCATTGGCGTACCGCGCACTTCCAGTTCAAGCGCAACGGCAAGCTGTTCGGCAACCGGACTTGTGCAATGCTTTTTGGTTCTCCCCGTCGCTTTTTGACCCTGGAGCATCTGGTCGAGGGCGCGAACCTCATCTTTGGCACAGTACGCGCGTTCAGCAAATTTGAAACCCTCTGAGCGACGGCCTTTGCGTGGGTAAAACAGGTATTGGACTGCGATGCCGGCCCGATTCAGCGCGGCAACTTCCTGATGAAATTCACGGCAATATCGGCAGTCAACATCTACAAAGACACTGACCCGGTAACGCTCCTTGTCCATTTTGGCAGGGACGAAGACGATGGCGCTCTCAGCCAGTTCGCTCACACGTCTAGCCCGATAGGCATTGCGACGCGCTTCGGTGATGACCACACCAGTTTCGAGATCAATCAAATCACCCTGAATCAGATAACGACCATCGGAGGTCAGATATCCGAAAGCCATGCCGTCTTGCACTTCGTACAGGCCAGGTGCAGGACTGCGCTGAATTTGCGCAGGTTTGAGGCCATCCAGATGAGCGGCC
>JBFJJV010000225.1:0-2812 GCA_041635265.1 Panacagrimonas sp. | reverse complement strand
ACTACGTCAACGACTGGACACGCAGCCATGCCAATTTCTTCCGCGCCGTTGCCACCGAGAAAATGGTGATGTTCATCATCCTGTCACTGATCGTTGCAGTCGCCGCTTTCAATATTGTTTCGACACTGGTGATGGTCGTGCAGGACAAGCAGGCTGACATTGCCATTCTGCGAACTCTTGGCGCCAGACCCGGATCGATCATGGCTATTTTCATGGTGCAGGGTTCGATCATCGGTCTGGTTGGAACCCTGCTGGGCGTCATTGGCGGGGTCGCGCTGGCGCTAAACGTTGAGACGCTGGTGCCGCTCCTTGAAACGCTTACAGGGCAGCAATTCCTGTCTCCAGAGGTGTACTACATCAGTGATCTGCCTTCCCAGTTGAAAATCTCAGACGTTGTGCGCATCAGCCTTCTTTCGCTGGCACTCGGATTGGTATCGACTCTCTATCCAGCTTGGCGCGCCTCCAGACTGCAACCAGCCGAGGCCTTGCGGTATGAATGAGCAGAATCACTTCGGGCAATCGCCCCTTTGCGTCGCGCAAAGGAACGGGATGCAAATAATGTCAGTTACTTTGAACTTGCATGCGGGATTTTTCCGGAGTCCGGAAAAGCTTCAGATCGGTATTGAATGTTGGCAGGACGCCCGATGAGCGAACCGGTCCTCAAAGCCAGGGGGCTCAACAAGACTTTCGACGACGGCCGTCTCAATCTCACCGTATTTGACGGCGTTGATCTGGAAGTCGCCAAGGGCGAGTGTGTTGCCATCGTCGGCGCCAGTGGCAGCGGCAAATCAACCCTGCTGCATCTGCTCGGCGGTCTGGATTCTCCCACCAAGGGCGAGGTCTGGGTGCAGGGCGCGAAGATGTCGGCCTTGTCGGATGCTGCGCGCGGAGACCTGCGGAACAGGAAACTGGGCTTCATTTATCAATTTCACCATCTACTGCCAGAATTTACCGCGCTCGAAAACGTGGCCATGCCGCTGTTCATTCGTCGCGAGAAGGATGAAATCGCAAATCGCCTGGCCGCAGAGTTGCTCGCTCGCGTGGGTTTGAGTGAGCGCCTTACGCATAAACCCGGAGAGCTCTCCGGCGGTGAGCGCCAGCGTGCGGCGGTCGCGCGCGCGCTGGTGACGCAGCCTGCCTGTGTGCTGGCCGATGAACCAACCGGAAACTTGGATTCGAAAACCGCGGCACGCGTATTTGATCTGATGCTGGAACTCAATCGGGAGCTGGGCACGAGTCTGGTCGTGGTCACGCATGACATGGAGCTGGCTTCGCGCATGGACAAGACATGGACGCTGGAGTCCGGTCGCCTCAAGCTGACGTCCGAACCCTAGCACTGGCAGTTGCTGCCGGTGTGCTGGCGATTCACGCCGGTGAACGTCTTCCTTCCCTGTGGATATTCGGCCTGCTGAGCCCGCTGTTTCTGTTTCCCTGGCGCGGTCGAATGGTCTGCCTTGCCGCTTGGCTCGGCCTTGCGCTCGCCACCTGGCAGGCGAGTGAGCGACTGCAAGAGCGTTGGCCAGCGTCACGGCACGGTCAGGAAATTGAAATTGCGGGTCACGTAAGCGGCCTGGTGGAACCGATCAGCGGCTTTGGCGGTGCTCAGGATCGCAGTCTTCGATTTGAGTTTGCGCCGATTGATGATGCGGACTTGCCGACCAGAATTCGGGTGTCCTGGTACCGTAGCAGTGCTGATGTGCGCGGCGGCGAGTGCTGGACCTTGAGGCTCAAAATGCGAACGCCGCACGGCTCCCTCAATCCGCGTGCGTTCGATTACGAAGCCTGGCTTTATCGCCGCGGCGTCGGGGCTCTGGCGACCGTGAGGGAGGCACAGCGCTGTCAGGCGTATCGTGCTTTTCCAATTCTGCGGGCGCGGCAATGGCTGCTGGATGCACTGGACCGCCATCTGGGAAGCCATGCCGGCAAGCCGATGATTGCAGCGTTGACGGTGGGCGATGACTCCCAATTTTCGGACCAGGACTGGGACAATTTTCGGCAGACCGGAACCAGCCATCTGGTCGCGATATCGGGTTTCAATGTGGCCATTCTGGCGGGCCTGGCTTTTCTGATCGTGCGCTGGACCTGGCCGGTATTGGGCAATCTCGCCCTTCAGTTGCCCTCTCAGAAGGCGGGCATGATCGCTGCGGCGATCACCGGGCTCGGCTATGGCGTGCTCGCCGGTTGGGACTCGCCAGCGCAGCGCGCCGCGCTGATGCTGGCCCTCCTGCTCCTGGCCGCCCTGCCGGATCGACAAGGACAGGCGAGCCGTGCTCTGGCGATTGCGCTGGTGTTGATGTTGCTGATTGATCCGGCCTCGGTGCTCAGCCCTGGCCTGTGGCTTTCATTCGGCGCTGTGGCTGCGATTTTCTATGCCAGCAGTCATCGTTTGCGGGCCCCTTCGGCCTGGCGCATGGGCATACGTATCCAACTCATGTTGAGCGTCCTGCTGGCGCCCCTGACCCTTTATTTCTTTCAGGGTGCGGCCTGGCTGGGCATTCCGGTCAATTTGATCGCAGTGCCCCTGATGTCGCTGCTAACGCCATTGGTCGTGTTCGCCACAGCGCTGGCGGTGCTGATGCCCACCGGGGGAAGTGGCTTGCTCATCTGCGTAGCAGATTTGCTGGAGGTGCTGCAAAACGGCATCGCCTGGATTGCAGCCAATGCGCCGGCCGCATGGTTCCCAGCGAGTCCGCCGTCCTCGGCCTTGCTGCTGGCCGTCTTTGCCGCCGTCCTGCTCTTTGCACCCCGCGGCACTCCACTCAGGCCCTTGGCCTTCCTGTGTTTTCTGCCGCTATTGTTGCCGCCCAAAGTT
>JBFJJV010000224.1:0-2902 GCA_041635265.1 Panacagrimonas sp. | reverse complement strand
TCTCCTTATTGCTTATTTATGGCCTGCAGAAACCTCAGCTTTCACCAAGCGCATATTCGCGAGCCTCCTGTTCAGAGCGCGACCATATTTCCTTGGCGATTGGCGAGTGCATCTCCTCCATGATATGACCGACCAAGCCAATCGCCCGTGCAAAAACACCGATACCGCGGCAAGCCGTCCAGGCAATACCCAGTTCAGAGCAGCACGCGCCGATCGCACCGGTGGCGTTGATCGGAAGCACCTTCCCATAGACACGTGCAGCTTCTTCTGCAACACGCTGCATCAATGCAATGTAAGGCCCGTCGAACCCGTTCTCACGTGCAATAGAGAATAACCGAGGCGTGCGCGGATCAATCGGTTTGTGCAGCGGGTGTCCGATTCCGGGGATGATGGCCTTGCGTGAGTGCCAATCAGCCACAATCTCCTTCGCTTTGGCGTCAAGATCTCCCGGATTTTCGCGATCGGTAATCGCCCCCTGCAAAAGCTTGGCTGAGCCTTCCGTAGTACCGACGAAAACCGTACCGAGACCGCCGAGCCCAGCCGCGACGGCGCCCTGAATGGCTTCGGGCGCCCCCGCATAGGTAAGCCGCGCAGCGAGCGCGCTTGGCGTAAGTCCATGCTCAACCAAGGTGACAGCAAGCGCATTAAACAACACGGACTCCTGCGGCGTAGGCAAACGCCCCAACATCTCAAGAAACGCCATGTCGCCGAGATTGATCCTGCCTAATAGCTCACCCGGCAAATCGAACCCGCGCACGACTATGCGGTCTGGAGTGGAGAATCCCATGGCGGTGTGAATGGGGCTTGTTGTCTTAGACATCGATACTCCAAAATCAGGAAAATTTGGGCTTGCGTTTCTCACGGAACGCGCTGACGCCTTCATGCGCATCAGGGGTCATGAACAAAAAGGGGAAAGCATCACGCGCGACCCGCAGATCGTCTCCGCCAAGTCCCCGGTTATAAAAAGATTTGGCCATTCGTACCGCGAGTGCTGGCTTGGACGCAATTTTTTCCGCCATCATCAAAGCCTCGTCCAGTAGTTTTTCCGGCGGGACCGTACGCAGGGCGATACCTAGGCGGACTGCCTCATCTGCATCGATGGATTCACCAAGAATCGACATCTCTTTAGCTTTGGGGCGGCCAACGATATCGGCCAGACGCACGACGGCAAATCCCGGGAGCAGTCCCAGATTAATTTCAGGAACACCGAATTTCGCACGCTCCGATGCCAGAATGAAATCGCAGGCGATCGCCAACTCAAATCCACCGCCCAAGGCCATGCCGTTGACCGCCGCGATCAATGGCTTGCTACATTCCTCGGGGGAGGCTAGGAACGAGACAATTTCCTCGATGAAATTCTTGACGGCTTCCGCCGCAAAGTCAAAACCGCTGATATCCGCTCCAGCGCAGAAGGCTTTGTCACCGCTGCCCGTAATCACGCCAACGCGGATAAGCGGATCGGATTCGATCTTCGCAAAACACTCGGTAAGACCCTGCCGTATTCCGGAGGATAGTGCGTTGAGCTTAGTCGGCTCATCCAAAGTAATCAGTGCCACTGCACCGCGCGTTTCATAGTTGACACTGCCGAATCTCATTAGGCTTCTCTCCTCAAATGCTACGGTTTCCGACAAAGGGTTAAACAGACAAGGGTACGGGGACATCTCCGCGCAGGGTCACGCGGTGCATCAGTCGGCGCTGACCCGGATAGTCATTAACAGGAAGATGTTGGACACAGCGGTTGTCCCAGAGCGCCAGAGCGCCCGTGCTCCAACGCCAGCGACAAGTGAACTCGGCACGTATCTGATGATCGTAGAGATAATTTAGGAGTCCTTGGCTTTCTTCTTCCGACCAACCGACGATGCGCGTGGTGTGAGCCCGGTTGACATACAGGGCGCCGCGACCAGTTTCAGGGTGACGCCGCACCACCGGATGCTCTGCCAGCAAGGACTTGACCGTACTTCCATTTTCACGCAGCCGGTCCTCTCGCGTCCGTGACACTTCCGCCTTGGCCGAAGCGCTTACAGCGCGCAGTCCACAAAGCGTCTTCTGCAGGCCGGGTGAGAGGGTCTCATAAGCCAAGTATTGATTTGCGAACAAAGTATCTCCACCGCAAGCCGGAAGCTCCACCCCATATAGCAAGGTCCCTAACGGCGGCTGTTGCAAATAGGTGGTATCCGAGTGCCAAACACCGCCAAAAGCTTCGCGCTCATGCTCCCGCTTCAGGACGACCGTCACCATCGGCGCTTCCGGCAATCCGGGCAACTGCGGATAGGCCATGGGCTCGCCGAAGCAGCAGGCAAACTGGACCAGAGCCTGCGGGCTCAGATCCTGCCCTTCAAAGAAAATGACCAGTCGATCAAGCAGAACAGCACGCAATCTCGCCAGCGTCTGAGGCGACAGGCGCGCGCACAAATTCACCCCGCGGATGAGCGCACCAATACTCCCCGACTGCGGCACGACCTCGATTTGTGTAGAGGAATCGTCGAATTTATTCATTCAACTAAGCTCATAAGTCTCGCCGCCAAAAGTCGGCTGGGCATCGGGCTCGTCCGACGACGCCTGTGGCACACCGGACTGTCGGACTGTCAAGCCACGCTGTCATTTGTTTAGAAATCAACTGGCGCTCGCTCGAGTCGAAGTCCATCCGGCATCCAGTTGACCAGCCCATCCTCAAGAGGAATGCGGAGTATCAGTAAGAGCTGACGGAAAGTCCGCCAGTTAACTATGGCCAACACCAACTGTAAGCCTGCTGGGACGCCTAGAATATGATGTTCACACTCGGACCGGGTCGCATCGAATAAATGGCCAGTTTCCGTCGTCTCGTCGCTCGCGCGCAAAACTGTCCCGTCGGTAACGCTCATTACAGTTGGGCCCTGCCGGGACCGACAGGCAAGTAGGATTT
>JBFJJV010000223.1:0-2922 GCA_041635265.1 Panacagrimonas sp. | reverse complement strand
CGGGGTGCTTGCAGGCGGAAGCAATCTCGGCGACCACCAGCGAGGACGTGTTGCTGGCAATGATTGCCTTGGCGGGAAGGATTCCTTCGAGCTCAGCGAACAAGCTCTGCTTTGCGGCAAGATCCTCGACGATCGCTTCGATCACGATGTCGCAATCTGCCAGCTCACTCATGGCTGCGCATGCCTTGATACGGGCTTTGATATCGGTGCCCTGTTCCTCGCTGAACTTGGCTTTGGAGACCAGCTTGTCGATCATGCCGTTGACCGCGGTGATGGCCGTGGGGACGGCCCCGTCGAAGCTGTCGAAAACCGAGACCGCATGCCCACTCTGTGCAAAGAGCTGCACGATGCCGCGGCCCATGGCGCCTGCGCCAACCACGCCTATTCTTTTCTTGTCTGTCATGTCTTGCCTACCTCCCTTGATAGTTTGGTGTGCGCTTGTCGAGAAAAGCGCGCATGCCCTCATGTTTGTCCTGGGTATCAAACAGCAGCAGGAATTCACGATGTTCCAGCGCCAGGGCCGCGTCCAATGGCAGGTCAGAACCGACGGCGAGCGTGCGCTTGATCGCCCGCAAGGCCTTGGGCGGCATTTTTGATGCCGTAAGGGCGAGTGCCATTGCCCGTTCCAGCGCACTGCCCTGTGCGACACACTCGGCGACGAGGCCTAGCTGGCAAGCACGCTCGCCGCTGATCATTTCCCCGGTCATCAGCATCAGGCTCGCGACCGGCTTGCCGATCGCACGCACCAGTCGCTGAGTGCCGCCCGCGCCCGGCATGATGCCGACTTTGGCCTCGGTCTGGCCGAAGCGTGCGGCGGCATCGCAGACGATGAAATCACACATCATCGCCATTTCGCAGCCAGCGCCCAGGGCGAAACCGTTGACGGCTGCGATCACAGGCTTGCTGCAATTCAGCAGCGGTGCCCAGTACTGAGGCAGATTTAGGTCAGCGACCTCTTGTGCACCCTTGTCTACCAGCAAGTTAAGGTCCGCACCCGCAGCAAATACTTTGTCATTGCCGGTGATGACGATGACGAGAATGGCATCGTCCGCCTCGAGCTCGCGCACGGCGGCTGCGATGGCAGCGCGCATGGCTAGATCCAGCGCATTGCGTTTCTCCGGGCGATTCAAGGTGATCAGCCCAACGGCCTGCTCGCGGCTAATCAAAACGGGGTTACTCATGCTTGCTTTTCCTTGTGATACTGAAAATGTTCGTTTTGCTCTTGGCTGATTGGAGCATTGGCTTTCCTGAATTGCGCTTCAATCCGAGGGCCTACATGACCTCCTATATTCTTTGCGTCGCATTGCGTCGTAATTCAGTTTTTAAATTCAGGCGCGGCTCGCACCGGCGATTCGTTAGCGCCGCGCGGGGCGGTGTTGAGCGGTTCAAAAGGGGGGCGCTTGCATCCTCGTATATTCGACCCTGCGGTATGATTTGAAACTCGGCCAACGCTAAACCCGTTCAAAGATGGCACTGATGCCCTGGCCTCCGCCGATACACATGGTCTCAAGGCCGTAGCGGACATTTCGACGGTGCATCTCGTTAAGCAGGGTCGACAGAATGCGCCCGCCGGTGGCGCCGACCGGATGGCCTAGTGAGATTCCGGATCCGTTGACGTTCAGGCGTTCGAAATCGGCCTCGTCCAGCTTCCATGCTCTGGTACAAGCCAGTACCTGAGCGGCAAAGGCTTCATTGAGTTCGATCAGATCGATCTGAGACAGCTTCAGACCGGCGCTGTCCAGCGCCTTGTCCGTCGACGGGACCGGGCCGATGCCCATGCGTCTGGGCTCGACGCCGGCAAGCCCCCAGGAAACGAGTTTGGCCAAAGGCTTCAGGCCATATTCTTTGGCCAGCGCGGGCGTGGTCACGATGCATGCCGACGCCCCATCGTTCTGTCCGCTGGCGTTGCCCGCCGTCACTGTGGCTTCCGGGTCTTGCCGGCCCATGAGGGGGGCAAGTTTAGCCAGCGACTCGACAGAGCTGTCCGCACGTGGGTGCTCGTCCAGTGTCACGATCTCAGTCATCTTTCGTGTCTTGACTTCGACCGGCACGATAGCTGAATCGAAGTACCCCGCTTTCTGTGCGGCGACCGCGCGATGGTGGGAGCGCACGGCATACTCGTCCTGCTCCTGCCGGCTGAGCTTGTATTCACGACGCAGGTTCTCCGCCGTTTCGATCATGCCGCCCGCAACCGGGAAGTTTATGCCGCCCGCGGTCACGCGACCGCGGGCTAGGGCATCGGCAAAGTCGAGACTGCTGCCCCTGGCACCCCAGCGATGGGCCGTGGAATAGAAGGGCGCATTGCTCATGGATTCTGCACCCCCAGCAATCACCAGCTTTGAGGCGCCGCTGGCGACCTGTAATAAGCCGTAGATGACGGCCTGCAAGCCCGATCCGCAGCGCCGATCCAGCTGCAATCCGCCGATGCTGACCGGCAAGCCTGCGTCCAGGCCGACGACACGACCCAGCGCCGGGGCATCCATGCTCGGATAGCACTGGGCAAACAGCACATCGTCGACTGCCTCAGGGGCAAGCTTTGTTTGCGCCATTAGTCCGCGAACCACGGTTGCGCCAAGTTCATGCGCGCTCAGTGACTTGAATACACCGCCGAAGCGGCCTACGGGAGTACGCAGAGGGGCGCAGATGACAGCCTCTTTCATCGAATGTCTACCTGTGGATTGTGACTGTTCTAGGACGAGCAGAATCCGCTAGTTTACCCATTCGGGCGCGGGCAGACCCGAATGTGCTGGGCGAAATCTTCAGTGATGTGACTGCATTAGCATATGGAAACTGCTTTAGAAAATCTCGGCGAAGACCTTGCCGGCAATTGATATTTCGCCGCAATGCGGCGGGCGAGGCAGGCGTCTGACAGGTTTGGTTCTGAGAGATGCTGGTGCGGCCGCCATCGCGGCGAAATGGGCG
>JBFJJV010000222.1:0-2929 GCA_041635265.1 Panacagrimonas sp. | reverse complement strand
GTAGGCCGTGCCGGAAAAGCGGGCGACGAGGGTTCCGGCTTCATCGGACACATCAACCTGGTAATTGGCCAGCTTTCGCGAGGCGCTCAACTGGGTCGCCTGCGCCAGTAAGACCTTGCCTTCGGGTTTGGCCAGATAGCGGATGTCGGTTTGCACGCCGATGGCTGAAACTTCGGTGTTGCAAGCTGCGGCAAAGGTGACGTCCGCCAGCGAGAAAATAACCGCACCGTGCACCGAGCCGTGGCCGTTGAGATGGTTCTCAGTGATGTTCATTCTGCTCTGGGCCTGACCTTGACCCATTTCGCTTATTTCGATGCCGAGCAGGCGTGCAAAACTGTCTTTCTCAAGGAATTCGGAAGGGCTTGTGCTCAATGTTTTGTCTCTCTCGCGCGTTTGATGGTGAAGGAATAAGGGCGGAATTGAAGGCGGCGATAATAACCGCTTACGGCCAAGGCTTGATCCTGTGCCTGTTTAGCAGGCCTGCTGCCGCTATGCAGCGCACATGGGCGGGCCGTGCTGCTTGTTCGCTGTGATCAATAGAAGCGGTCGGCGTAATAGATCGACCAGGGGAATTTCTGCAGCGGCGGCTGGATGTGGGTATGCGTGGCGCTGGCATAGGGCCGGACAAATTTTCTGGTGCGCTCGATGAGCCGTCCGTTCTGGTAAACGCTGTGACGATTGACCACGGTGGCCCCGGCAGGGGCGTCGGCAGCCAGTTCCCGGAAAGTATCCGAGGGTTTGAGGCCCTGGATCGTCGCGGTCTGGTCTCTGGCCCAGGCGATGCGCGAAGACCGGCGTGTGGCCTCGCTGGCGCCTTCGACCATGAGCTTTTTCTCGACCCAGATGAATTCTTCGACGATGACCAGGTGATCCGGCAATCGCATGCTCCAGTCGATGGCCTGAATCATTCTTTCGGCCTGGCTCAGGCCCTTAGTGTCAAAATCCAGCGCGCCGTGGGAGTGACGGAAGGAATCCGCTCGCAGACTGGAGGAAATGGTGGCGGCATGGACGCCGCTGGCGGCCACCGCCGTTTTGATCGCCGCGTGATAGGGCTTTAATGCCGTGTGAATGCCGATGGCGCGCGCGTCGAAATACTGAGCCGGTGCCGCGCCGCGTGCGCCTGCGCCGTTTGCCGGGCGCAAAGCCATGCCGCGAAACACGGCCATTGATCCGAGCTTGACGCCGGCGCCAAGTGCGAGCGGCGTGTCTGAGATCGTCGGCACATGGCTGATGACCGGGCCGGGCAGTTCTCCTCCGGCACCGGGGCTTTGCGCGCTGCCGTCGGCAGCGGCATTGCTTCCGCCGCCGCCGAGGCCGGGACTCAGATGGTCTTCGTCGAGTGCACGACCTTCATCCAGATCGACGCTGTCGCTGCTAATGTCGCTGTCTTCGGGTACCTGGAGTGGCGTGCCGGGCGGCAGGCGAACCGTGCCATCCGCGCCGACTTCCAGCGTGTTGCTCGGGATCGCGGGTGCTGTGTTGAAACTGCTGCTGGCCGGGCCGCGAGCGGAGCCGGGGTTGTTGGCGTTGGGCAGGATCAGATCCGGCACCTTGTCGGAAGCCATCATGTCGAGGCGGCCTGCCCTCAGTGCTTGTCCGGCCTGGGCCACGACATGTTGCTTCCATTGCGTGAATGCCTGCATCCAGTTGCCGACGATCCTGACGGCGATCATGCGCTCGGCCTGACGCAGCGCATCCTCAATCGAGACCAGAAAAAAACGTTTACTGAGAAACTCGACCTCCTTGCGCGCCATCGCGCTGAAGCCGGTCAGGCCGGGTACCTCTTTGTTGTCCTTGTACCTGCGAAAAAAAGGGCTGATGGCGCCGCGCCCGTCCTCGTCTTCGCCAAGAAAGCCGGTGGCGAGGGTGAGGGCATCGGGAATGTGGTTGCGCCCCAAGTCCGCATTCAAGGCGACGTTATCCGCAAACTCGACGAAATGAAAACGGCTTCGCTGCATACGCATGTCTTGAAAACGCGAACGGTGGAACAGGGCAGCGCGAAACAGGCAGTCGTCAAAATCCGAATTGCTGAGATCCACTTCAGTAAACGTGGCCCCCCAGAAGTGCGAGCCCTTGGCGACGATGTGCTTCATGCGCGCTTTTTGTAATAGCGCACCATTCAACACGGCCCGATTCAATACCGCGCCGGACAAGTCCGCCAGGGTCAGGTCCACAAAGGGCGCAAACGTGCCGTGCATCTGTGCGCCGCGCAGATCGGCCTCATCCAGACGGGCGTAGCTGAGGATGGTGTTGCCCAATACGGCGTTCTGCAGATTGGCCCCGGAAAGAATCGCGCCCTCCAGGATGGCATGGCTCAGGTCCGCACCAGCCAGATTGGCGCCCCTGAGATCGGCTTTGTGAAAGTTGCTGCGGCGCAGATCCGCGCCGGCGAAGTTCGTGCCCTGAAGATTCGCGCCTGCGAATTCCTCGTCGCGCAGATCCAGACCGGAAAGGTCTTGTCCGGCAAGAGAAGATGTTGCTGCTTCGAAAGAAGTAGAAGAAGGGTAGCTCGCATCGTGTGGGGCAGTGAGAAAAATCAGCGGCAGCATTTGCTGCTGGATGTCTGCCGCGCGGCCCTCGCGGATTTCGGTGATTTTCTGCTGGTACTGGGCGAGGTCGGCGCGGGCAGCTGGGGCTGATAGTGCTGTTGCGATGAGCGCAAGTGCGAGCGTCGGCAGTACGTGGAGTAGGAGAGGGAGGGGGTTTGCGGACCTATTGTTTGTCCTTGGCGTGATGCACGGTGCAGCCCTAGCGGTCGTCATTGGCGTTTCAGGCGAGGGCATCTATTTTTTAATTGATGTTGTTGGTGTTGGTATCTAGGTGATTGGCTGTGCCGAATCCAATAAGGGTGTAGCCATAAGCGTTCGGTGTCCAGACACGTCAGCGAGCCCCACAGACCTTGGTGTTTTATTTGAGTTGTGAGCAATTG
>JBFJJV010000221.1:0-2960 GCA_041635265.1 Panacagrimonas sp. | reverse complement strand
TCGTTTGCGGGCCCCTTCGGCCTGGCGCATGGGCATACGTATCCAACTCATGTTGAGCGTCCTGCTGGCGCCCCTGACCCTTTATTTCTTTCAGGGTGCGGCCTGGCTGGGCATTCCCGTCAATTTGATCGCAGTGCCCCTGATGTCGCTGCTAACGCCATTGGTCGTGTTCGCCACAGCGCTGGCGGTGCTGATGCCCGCCGGGGGAAGTGGCTTGCTCATCTGCGTAGCAGATTTGCTGGAGGCGCTGCAAAACGGCATCGCCTGGATTGCAGCCAATGCGCCGGCCGCATGGTTCCCGGCGAGTCCGCCGTCCTCGGCCTTGCTGCTGGCCGTCTTTGCCGCCGTCCTGCTCTTTGCACCCCGCGGCACTCCACTCAGGCCCTTGGCCTTCCTGTGTTTTCTGCCGCTATTGTTGCCGCCCAAAGTTGAGGTCGAGGGATCATTTGAGCTGACGGCTCTGGATGTGGGGCAGGGCTTGTCCGTGCTGATTCGGACGCGAAATCATTCGCTGATTTACGATGCTGGCCCAGCATTTCCCGGTGGTTTCGATGCCGGAGAATCCGTGGTGGTGCCCTATGTGTTGTCACTCGGACAGCGCGGGGTGGATCGCCTGCTGCTCTCTCATGGTGATCGTGATCATGCAGGCGGCGTACCCTCAGTGCGAAAACGTCTCAGGCTCGGCGATGAGGTGGGTACCGATCATCACGCGCCCTGCATCGATGGGCAAAACTGGTTCTGGGACGGGGTTTATTTCCAGATATTGCATCCAGCTGAAGGTAGCGCTGGCAGCGATAATAATCAAAGTTGTGTACTGCGTGTCTCCACCCCGCGATTCAGCGTCTTGCTCGCTGGAGACATTGAACGCGAAGCCGAGACCCGGCTGCTGTCTGTGCACAAGTCGGTACTGGCTGCCGATGTGCTGATTGCGCCGCACCACGGCAGCAAGACATCCTCTGGCCCGGCCTTCGTCGAAGCAGTGTCGCCTTCTCTGGCGATCTTCGGTGCCGCCTGGCGCAGTCACTTCGGTCATCCGCGACCCGAGGTGGTCGCGCGTTATCAGGCGCGTGGCGCCAAGCCACTGGTGACCGGAGTGGAAGGGGCGATCCGTGTGTGGCAGGAACCTGACGGCCTCATCAAATCCGCTTCATGGCGCCGACAGAAAGCACGCTTCTGGAATGCTCCAGCAGAGCCCTGATCGGGCTCAGGGCTGAGCCATCAGAGAATCGTTGGATTCGGCGCGTCGCCGTACACTTTCTTGGGGTCGAAGCTCTTCTCGTCTTCCTCGAACTTGAGCGTGCGTACCGACGGGCCCTCGCCCATCGGAATCGAGCGATAGAAACAGGATCGATAACCAACGTGGCAGCTGGCATCGCCCGGAATTTCCACGCGCAACCAGACGGCGTCCTGATCATCGTCGATACGCATTTCGACAATTTTCTGTACCAGCCCGGAAGTGGCGCCCTTGTGCCAGAGCTGCTGTCGCGAGCGGCTGAAATAGTGTGCTTCGCCGGTTTCAATGCTCAGGCGCAGCGCTTCATCGTTCATATAGCCCAGCATCAGCACTTCGCCACTGGCGGCGGCGGTGGTTACGCAGGCGATCAGGCCTTTTTCGTCAAACTTGGGCGCCAGGTCATGACCCTCCTCGACCTGCTCAATGGTCAGGCGCTTGGAAAATTCAACGGCTTTATCTTGCTCGGAATCAGAGGCAGGCATCGGTCGGGCCCAATACAAAAAAGGGGGGCGGGATTATACGCGGGTGGTAGGCAAAGGGCGCAGTGGGCTAAATCAGCCCATGCGGCCTCTGGGCCGGCTGCGGGCAATGGCGCCTTTGCGCACGCCTTCGTAGGCCCGAACTTCGATGGCGGCGCCCGGCCGCTCGCTCTGAACCCGTTCGACCAGGAGTTCGGCAATGCGCTCCACGGTGCTGTCGGTGTCGATCAGGTCTACCTGGTTTTCGGGTAGCGACAATTCGAAGCGCCCCTCGGCGCACTCGTAGCCAAAGCGCAGCTTGCCATTGGATTTGCTGATCCTGTCCGCCCGCGTGCCGATGTAGATATCGGTCCAGGCCAGCGCGATCTTCTGCTCGATAGCGGCGTCGCGCTCGCCATCGACGCGGACCTCGAGCCGGGAACGGTGTCCGTGTGCGATGCGCTGGCATTGTCCTGCGTGTTTCTTCAGGCCGTGAACATAGTGGTAGTAAGGGCCATCGATGACTTCCGGGCGCAGAGCGATGCGCAGGCGCGCCACGTTCGGAGGCATGTCCTGGGTCAGGTTCTCCTCCAGATAGGTCGCAAGCGCGCGTTCTTCGATCTCAGCCATCGGCAGGGCGGACACGGCAATCGCCGGCGCGCGGTGCTCGATATCGCCCAGGGCCGAGCTGAAATACAGCTCGTTGATGCCGCCGTAGCTGGCCAGTTTGAGTTCCGGCGCACGACTGGGGACGAGGAGGGTATGGTCCAGACCATTGTCGATATCTCGCTTGAGGCGCCTTTTGACTTCGCCAAAATCCAGCACCATGGACTGCGCATCCAGATCCCCTTGCAGTTCCACATCGACGATCCAACTCTCGCCCACCAGGCCGCGTGCCGCGTCCAGATAGGCGCAGTCGATGACGGTGAGGTGTTCGACAAAGAGGCTATTCATGCATGAGGCTCAAAAAATCGAAATACAAAGCAGCTAGTTTAAGATGCGCGCCCAGCCGGAAGCTGCTTCCGTCCATTTTTGTTTTGCCATGGCCCTGCAATGACCGTAACCCGCTTCGCACCCAGCCCCACTGGATACCTGCACATCGGTGGTGCACGTACCGCCTTGTTTTCATGGTTGTTTGCCCGGCGGCACGGCGGAAAATTCTTATTGCGCATCGAAGATACTGACCGCGAACGCTC
Source organism: Panacagrimonas sp. (assembly GCA_041635265.1). Taxonomy (GTDB): domain Bacteria; phylum Pseudomonadota; class Gammaproteobacteria; order Nevskiales; family Nevskiaceae; genus Panacagrimonas. The sequence continues at coordinate 72 of JBFJJV010000221.1, read as the reverse complement.
AACTCAGTCCGCCGTGGACGCCATTTTTGAGGGGATGAACTGGCTCGGACTGCGCTCGGATTTTGAGCCGAT
>JBFJJV010000220.1:0-2989 GCA_041635265.1 Panacagrimonas sp. | reverse complement strand
TCAGCGGCCTGCACTTGGCCGCAGTCAATGATTACGACGCTCTGGTGCTCGATCTGAACTTGCCCGGTATCGACGGCATGAGCGTGTGCCGGCGCCTGCGAATCGACGCGCAGAAATCAGTCCCCATCTTGATGCTCACCGCGCGCGATACCGAGAAAGACAAGATCGGCGGTCTCGACGCGGGCGCCGACGACTATCTCACCAAACCCTTCTCGCTGGCCGAACTGCACGCACGGCTGCGCGCACTGGTACGCCGGGGATCTGGCAAGGCTGGCCTGATCCAGATTGCGGACCTGAGCTTCGACTCCAACCGCCTGATCGCAAACCGCGGCGGGCGCCGCCTTGAGTTGAGCCGCAGCAGTCTGCGCCTACTCGAAGCCTTGATGCGCGCAGCACCGGGCGTGCTTCCGCGCGATGCGGCGGAACGCGCAATCTGGGGCGATCAACCGCCGGATAGTGAAGCTAGTCTGCGCGGACACGTGCACGCCCTGCGCAAGCTGATCGATGATGGCGAATCACTCAAGCTGTTGCACACCGTGCACGGTGTGGGCTATCGACTGGCAGCAGATGACGCGAATTAAGCCCGGACTTCGCAGCCGCTTCATCGCTGCCAGCCTGCTGCTCGTCAGCATCTGCAGCGCGGGCTACTTCCTGTCGGTCGCCATGCTCGTCGAATTCATGGAAGCCGAACTGCGCGACACCACACTACTCGGCCAACTTGAACAATTTGCCCAGGCCTACGAGCGCGATTCAAGCGCGGTGGGCCCTCACGATGCCGGACTGAGCAGCTATGTATTACCGCCGGGAGCCGACTCCGCAACACTGCCCGAGGGCTTGCGTGATCTGCCACCCGGGGCCTTTGACGATCAGATCGTCGACGGCCGGGAGGTCGCCATTGCCAGGCGGGATGTCAACGGCGCGCACCTCTACGTGGTGCTGGACATGCACTCGGTCGAAGGCCTGGAGTCGCGCTTGACGGTGCTGGCGGTGCTCAGCATTCTGATTTCCTGGGTGGCCGCCGCAGCGATGGCGTCCTGGCTTGCGGGCAAAGTGCTCAGGCCGGTCATCGAACTGGCCCAGCGCGTCCGCCAGCTGGAACCGACCACAAACCACGCCCCATTGACGCCGCATTTCGAAGATCCGGAAACGCGTTTGATTGCGGCAGCATTCGACCGCTTCATGCTGCGCATGGATGCTTTTCTGGTGCGCGAACAGGCTTTTACCGAGGACGCCAGCCACGAACTGCGCACGCCTTTGTCGGTCATTGGCAGCAGCGCTCAGCTTCTTGCCGAGGACGCCACGCTTTCAACTTCCGCCCGCCAACACGTGCAGCGCGTGCTGCGCTCCGCAGAACAAATGCAGATGCTGATCGAGGCCTTGCTGTTTCTGTCACGCGAAGAAGGCGGGCCGCCGTCGGATTCGCTTGCTCTGGATGAACTCGTAAGCGAGGTCGCGCAACTGCACCAGGCGCTCGCGCGATCGCGCAAGCTGGAGTTCGTCCTGCACACCGTGCCATTTCATATCAATGCGCCACCCGGCATGGCGCGCTGCGTCATCAATAATCTGATCGTCAACGCACTGCACTTCACCGAACAGGGGCTCGTGGAAGTTTTTGTAGAGCCGAGCAAACTGATCGTTCAGGACAGTGGCTTGGGCATTGCGCCCAGCGACTTGGGCCACATCTTCGAGCGTCGCTTCCGCGGTTCACACAGCCGCGGCCTTGGCATCGGGCTGTACCTGGTCAAACGCATTTGCGACCGCCTGGGCTGGCGTATCCAGGTACACAGTGAATCGGGCGTAGGCACCCGCTTCAGCGTGGAGTTCCCTGCGGAGTAAACGCAGCGCGCCGCCGCCGCTGGCGAACAGCCTCTAACGAAAAACCAACGAATCCCTAACGGGATGCTGACGGCCGCGCATGCAGGGTGTGCGGGTCGCTCACCACGCCAGCGTTTGCTGTGTCAGTGCGAGCAGCCTCACCGCCCACTCCTTGCCCGCCCATGTCCAAGTTCTTCAGCACCCCGTTTGCTGCGCCATCAGCCAGCGTCGTTCGGCGCCTGCCCCACTTGCGTCTGGGCACCAACGGCTTGCTGCTGGCCGTGGCCCTGTACTTGTCTCTGACCCAGAACCTGGCGTTCTGGCACCAGGTGCTCATGGTGCTGCCGAAGATCCACGGTGGCCTGGACTACGCCATGCTGGCGCGGCTGTTCGTCACACTCAATGTCTTGTTGCTGCTGGTGATGGCACCCCTGAGCGCGCGCGTCATGCTCAAGCCGGCGCTGATGCTGATCCTGGTCAGCGCCTCGGTCTGCAGTTACTTCATGGATGCCTACGGCACCGTGATTGACGAGGCCATGATCGCAAACGCCCTGCAAAGTGACGCCCGCGAGACCGGCGAACTGCTGGGCTCGAACATGCTCTTGCACATCTTTTTTCAAGGCCTGCTCCCCGCCTTCATCGTTTTACGAACAAATTTGACGCGTGGGACTGCGTTTTCAGAACTCGGTCGCAGGGTTCTCTTGGTCGCTCTGGCGCTGGCGCTACTGCTGACCGCTGTATTGAGCAATTACAAGCATGTGAGTCTGTGGGGACGCAGCAATCGCCACATCCGGATGTATGTCAATCCGACCTATCCACTGCACTCGGCGTATCGCCACTTCAAGGCGAACTTCAAGACCCCCGATGCGCCACTGATTCCCATTGCCGAGGACGCGGTGCGCCAGCCCTCGGCATCTGGAAAACCCCGCGTCGTGGTCATGGTGGTCGGCGAAACCGCTCGCGCGGCCAACTTTCAACTGGCGGGCTATGCCCGCGAGACGAATCCAGAGCTATCAAAAATCAACAAACTAGTCAGTTTCCGCCAGGTCTCATCCTGCGGCACCGCAACTGCGATGTCGGTGCCCTGCATGTTCTCCAGACTGGGTCGGCACGACTTCAGCCGCGCCAAGGGACGCGCCGAGGAGAACGTGCTGGATGTACTGCAGAAGACAGG
>JBFJJV010000219.1:0-3108 GCA_041635265.1 Panacagrimonas sp. | reverse complement strand
CGCCGCTGGACCAAGTTGAGAACGAACAGCGCCGCGCTGCCAAGGCGATCAACTTCGGTTTGATTTACGGCATGTCTGCCTTTGGCCTGGCGCGGCAGTTGGGTATCCCTCGCAGCGATGCGGCTGAATACATCGAGCGTTTTTTTGGTCGCTATCCCGGGGTGAAAAGATTCATGGATGGTACCCGCGAGGCGGCAAGAACACGCGGCTACGTTGAAACCCTTTACGGTCGACGTCTCTACCTGCCGAATATCACTTCCAGGAATGCACCCCTGCGCCAGTACGCGGAACGCACCGCGATCAATGCTCCGCTTCAGGGCACTGCGGCCGACCTGATCAAATACGCGATGGTGGATATCCAGACCTGGCTAGACGCTCAGGCACCTGAAATTCTGATGATCATGCAGGTGCACGACGAACTGGTTTTCGAGGGCCCCGAGAGCCTGCTTGAAAAGCGGGCTCCAGAGATTGCTGCACGCATGTGCGGTATTCGCAAGCTGAAAGTTCCGCTGGTGGCCGACTTTGGCTTGGGCGACAACTGGGACAGCACCCACGCCCAGACCCAGCACGCCACTAGTTAGCCGACTTATCTTGCAGTCTCCGCTGGGAAATGTGGGCCTGTGAGCATCTGTTCGGGAGAGGTTCAGTTTCGCGAATTCGGCCCTTCGACTTTAAATAAAAATAAATCTAAGTAAGTCAGTGTTTTGGAAAGTTTCAGCCGTTTGATTTTAAATTTCATCAAACCTTGTGAACTTTCCAGACATTGCTACCTCTAACTTTGCGAGTGACGGACTTCCCTTCTGCACTCCCCGCTTCACTCCCTGGGCGGGTCCGGTAACCCCAAACCGGAGCAATCTGGCCCGGCGAATTCTCCCCGATTCGCCGGGCTTTTCTTGCCGATAAATCGCAGCTCAAGGAGTGAGCGCATGTCCTCGCGTGCCCGCCGCACATCGCTTCAGATTTTGAAATTTCAGTGACTTTAAATTTCATCAAACCTTGTGAACTTTCCGGGCAACGCCGCCTCTAACCCTGTGAGTGCCGGACTTCCCTTCCGCACTCCCCGCTTCACTCCCTGAGCGGGTCCGGCATCCCCAATCCGGAACTATTCGGCCCGGCGAATTTTATCGATTCGCCGGGCTTTCTTTTGCGTGCAGATCAAACGGCCACGCCCTTGGGCAAGCGCTGCATCGCGATGGTCAGCTAATCAGAATTGCCCGCAGGGTCGAGTTCCGGATAGTGGCGAAACAGGCCGTCCTTGAAGGGGCGGCGCTTGGGCGAGTTCCAGTAGCGTGCCATTCTGTCCTGGCTCAATACCTTCTGCGCATGTTCGAACAGCAGAGGGGTTCGTTGGGAGGCCCTTCGCATTGCGTTGGGGAAAGCGAACTGCAGACCTTCGATCATGAACATCAGAGACAGGTCGGCATAGCTCGCAGTCTTACCGAGCAGGTAAGGGCCAGTACTCCGCACGAGCAGCTCTTCAAAATAATCCAGATACTTGGGCTGGCGCACTTTCAGGTAATGACGACAACGACGGCTGGCCTCGTTTTTCTGATCCTCGTAATGCAGCTCCGGCGCAATCGGATGGTGCGTGTCGTGCACTTCGTTAGCCCAGTCCATGATTGAAAGCTGTAACTGGTTCACCCATCTCTGTTCTGACGCGTCGGATGGGGCAAGGCCATGCCGCTGGCCGAGGAAGGCTAGGATATTTGCCGTCTGGCCGATCACCTCGTCGCCAAGAACCAGAAATGGTGGTGCCAACGGGGGGCGGGGCAGCTTCCGGCCTTCGAGTTCCAGCATCGGCGTCGAGAGCTGCGCCCAGTCCGTGACCACTTCAATATAGTCGACACCGCTCGCTTCAAAAGCGAGGCGCACGAACTCGCCGCGGCCAGGAATTTCTGGCCAGTAATAAAAACGATAGGGCCGATTTAATTCGGAGGGGGTTGGCATGGGTCAGTGAACGCTCCTGATTGCGAATCTGTCTGCAACATGTCCCAGATCTGCTCTCGTCCTTCTGCAACGCCGGTGCCGGCCGTTGAGGACCATAGCTGGATGCTGGCTTGCACCGCCATGGCACCGACTTCGCGCTGCACCTTGAGCAGGGTATTTTTCGCCGCCCCATATCCGATCTTGTCGGCCTTGGTGAGCAGGATGTGGCAGGGGCGCTGGCCCTGGCGGACCCAGACCAGCATCTGTAGGTCGAACGCGGTCAAAGGATGTCGGCAGTCCATGATCAGAACGATGCCGACCAGATTGCGTCGTTTTTCCACGAACTCGCCCACCATCGCGGCCCATTCCTCGCGGAGGCGACCTGAGACTTTGGCGTAGCCATAGCCCGGCAGGTCAACCAGTCGAGCATTGTCGGGAATATCGAACAGATTGATGAGCTGGGTTCTGCCCGGTGTCTTGCTCACCCGAGCCAAGCCCTTGCGACCACACAAGGCATTGAGCGCGCTGGATTTGCCAGAATTCGAGCGTCCTGCGAACGCCAGCTCATTCCTGTCATCGTTTGGGCACTGCGCCAGCTTAGAGCAGGACATCAGAAAATCAGCCTGTACGAAGGGATTGGGCGGGGTTTTTCCAGGCTTGTCGCTCATTTGGGACCAGTTGGCGGGGCGGGGCGGGACAGGGCTGCTTCAATCTGGCGCTGACGCCTCGATCTTGGGCAGTGTAAAATTGCCGCCACCATAAACGTTTGCGCGCGGCTAACGCCAGTTGTCCGCACGCGCCTGCATCTTGTTTGAAGGGAGTCAACCGTAAATGTCGATCTTTGCCCGTGGCCTGTTTTTCGCGTGCGCGCTCGGTTTGCTGAGTTCCACCACGGCTTTTGCCAGTGACAAGGACGCGCCAGCTGCGCCTTTTCTGAGCGGAAATGCTGAGAAAGGCGGCACCAAAGCAGCGACCTGTGCTGCCTGTCACGGCCCCGGCGGTAACAGTGTGGTTCCGAGCTGGCCATCTATCGCAGGACAAGGTGCGCCTTATCTCTATGCCCAGCTCAAAGCTTTCAAGATGGGTATGGTCGGGCACGAAGGGGCGGGGAACGAGCAAGTGCGCATGGACCCGGTCATGGGGGCGCAGGCCGCGACCCTGAGTGATCAGGACATGCAGGAT
>JBFJJV010000218.1:0-3213 GCA_041635265.1 Panacagrimonas sp. | reverse complement strand
GTGGTGGAGTCTGCGCCGAATGCCATGGTCATGATCGACGTTAGCGGGACCATCGTACTCATCAATAATCAGGCCGAGAAACTGTTTGGCTACAGCCGTGCCGAATTGCTGGGTAAGCCCATAGAAGCCCTTGTTCCACAACGGATTCGCGACCGCCATCCAGCGATGCGCGAAGGCTTCTTCGCCGACCCGCGTCCACGAATGATGGGCATGGGCCGTGATCTGACCGGGGCACGCAAGGACGGCAGCGAATTTCCGGTAGAAATCGGCCTCAATCCGATTGAAACCTCAGAGGGCCGCTTTGCGATCGCCGCCATCGCCGATATCAGCGAGCGTGTCGATCGTGAAAATTTGCTGGCCCGTCAGCGCGATGAAATCCTCGAACTGTCCACGCCAGTCATGCAGGTTTGGGACAAAGTGCTGGCCCTCCCCATCATCGGCACGCTCGACTCCCAAAGGGCTACTCGCCTGACCGAGAACCTGCTGCAGAAAATTGCCGAGGACGAAGCTGAATTCGTCATCCTGGATATCTCCGGGGTGCCCACGATCGACTCGCAAGTCGCTCAGAATCTGCTGAAAACAGTGCAAGGCGCGCGTCTGATGGGCGCGGACTGCATTCTTTCGGGTGTGCGCCCGGAAACAGCCCAGACCATGGTACATCTGGGAATTGATATCGGCGCACTACGCTCACGCAGCACCATGCGCGACGCCCTACAGCTGGCATTGACCCTGCGCAAGGACCCGGACGCCGAAGTCAAGCGAGGTCTTGTCTGAGATGCCACACGAAATCGTTCCAATTATTCGCGTCGGTGAAAATTTGCTGGTGAGCCTCCAAGGTGACATGGACGACGAGGCCGTCATTCGGCTGGAGGATCAGATCACGCGAGAAGTGGAGCGTACACGGGCCAAAGGCACACTGATCGACGTCAGCGGCCTGGCTGTGGTGGACTCTTTCATCGCACAAGTCATTGCGCGCATTGTGGCCATGGTCGGGCTGCTGGGTAGCGAAGCGGTCATTGTCGGCATTCAGCCAGCCGTGGCCATCACGCTGGTGGAATTAGGCATTGGGATGGAACAGATTCACACCGCGCTCAATGCTGGCAAGGGCATGGAGCTGTTGAAGCGTTTGCAGACTTAACTCCAGATATAGCCACTCATGTCATCTGGCACCCCCGGGCATTACCTAATACGATCGGAGCGTGATCTTTCAGGGGTCCGCAAGCTCCTGCGCAGCCAAGCCCAATTAGCTGGCCTGGGCACACTTGAATTAACCAAATTCGTCGCAGCAGGTTCGGAAATTGCTCGCAATATTCTCAAGTATGCGGACTTGGACGGCGCGAGCGTGACGGTTTCGCTGATCGAGTCCAAATTGCAATCTGGCGTGCGCGCGGTGTTTGTCGACCTGGGCCCGGGCATCGAAGACCTTGATCTGGCGCTCCAAGATGGCTACAGCACCAGCGGAAGTCTGGGCATCGGCCTGCCGGGAGCGCGTCGTCTGTGTGACGAATTCAGTCTCGAATCCGAACCCCTTAAGGGGACTACCGTGACCCTGGCGAAATGGCGACGCTGAAGGAAACTGCCCACTATCGCTTTCTCATTCATGCGGATTGCGATATCGGCGCGCTGGACTCGGCCCTGCGCCGCCTCGGGAAGGCAGGCGCAATGGATAAGAAGATCATGAAAGAGGCGGCACTGGCCGCCGCCGCATTGGCAAATAATTTGCTACAGCACGCGATTCCGGGTGGCATGATTCTGATCCGTCATCGCTGTCTTGGTCGGGGAATGGAAGTCATCAGCGTTGACCGTGGACCCGGCATACCCGAATCCCTACATCAAGCGGTGGCAGGTACCGCTATAGCGGCCCGTGCGGGCAGACTCAGTGACGCGTTTGCGCCACGACGTGTCGGCACCGGCCTGCCACTCGTGCGCAGCCTGGCCAGCGAATTCGAGCTATTCAGCCAGCCCGGCATCGGCAGTGTCATCTACGCCGGCTTCGGAGCCCCCTCCTCGTGTTTGCCCACCTGGTCACCCTTACGAATAGCCGGCATCAGTGTGGGCTTGAGTGATGAGGGATGCGGCGACGGCTGGGGGGCGGCATACCACGATCCCCATTTGACTGCCCTGCTGGTCGATGGATCGGGCCATGGCCCGAAGGCGGCGCAGGCTGCAGAAGCCGCAATCGCGATACTGGGTGACGCCCATGACATCCCAGTAAACGCGTATTTTTCCAGGGCCAATACCGCGATGCGCCACACCCGAGGAGGTGGGGCAAGTCTGTGCCGGATCAATCCGCATACCAAGCAGCTGCGATTTTGCGGTTCGGGAAACGTCGGAGGTCGGGTGTATCGCAGCACTGAATCAGCGCCGCTGACCCCCCGGCCGGGCACTCTGGGCATCAGCATGAAATTCCCCGAAACCCATGTTTCGGAGCACGCCTGGGAGCCGGGTGCGACCCTGATTCTGCATACCGACGGCATACGTATGCGCGATCATCCTTATCGAAAATGGACCCGGCGTCTCCGTCCGGAAATCCTTGCGGCGCTGATATTTCGCGACTTCGCCGCAGAGAATGATGATGCGGGCGTCATCGTCGTGCAGGACATGCGGCCAGCGCCCTTATGAGATCCGTGCTGATCACGCTGCCCCTGACTGGCGCCAAGGATACAGCCCACGCCCGTCAGCAACTGCGGGCACTCTGCGCTAGTGCGGAAGTATCCGCACAGGCTGGCACGCGCTTCGCAACTGGCATCTCCGAGCTCGCGCGGCAAGCAGCACGTCATGGCGGCGGCACTATGGAATTGGCGGTGGAAATCGAACAAGAGATTTCCCGTTTAATCATCGTTGTTCGGGACAAGAACAGCTCGAAGCTCAAGCCTGACTCCAGTCGCGAGGAGAGCGTGCAGGCCGCTCGAAAACTGATTGCGCAGCTACACATAGAAGCCTTGTCTGGTGGCGGCATTGAGGCGATCGCTTCACTGAAACTGGAGCGAAGCACAGCCCCAAGTGCGACCGATCTCGAAATCTGGCGCGCTAATTTGCAGCACCGCTCTGGCGTGACTGCTGACGAACTGCTGACCCAGCAGAACCGCGAACTTGCCCAGACCATGATCGCCTTGCAACTGCGCGAATCCGAATTGCGTAAGCGCGTCGAAGAGATCCGCAACCTCAACCAGGCACTTGAGGAAACCAATAGGGGACTGGTTCTCATTCATC
>JBFJJV010000217.1:0-3259 GCA_041635265.1 Panacagrimonas sp. | reverse complement strand
GGCGTTCTGGGCAGCGAAGGCATCAAGTGGAATTTCACCAAATTCCTGGTCGACAAAAACGGCAAAGTGGTCAAGCGCTACGGCTCGATCGACAAACCCGAATCCATCGGCAAAGACGTCGCCGCCATTCTCTAACGGCTGTCTGCGGCGGCAACTTCAGCGTCCAGCCGGCTCTGGCCTGAAGGGGACTCGAATCGAGACGAAGGACATGCCCCCGGCTTGCTCGGGCATGTCTGCTTGGCCATCACGCTCCGCCGGGTTGATCGCACTTGCAGCCGCGGGCCCGTATAAATTCCAGACCTCGGCTCGCGTTTGCGCCGCTTGCGCCACTTGCTCGGCCAAGCGGGTGGGTTCTACCCATTTCCGCCGACACGTCCTGCATCTTGGCTAGACCGTCATGGATACGCGGCACCGTTTCCTGATAGCGCACATGGACGCCGGGTTTAAACGAAAAATCTGGAATGATGGCCGCATAGACATCCGTGAGCGCCATGCCCGGATGTTCGGTCATGATGTGGCCAGCACATTGCTTGCACCACTTACGACAGCAGTTCGGGGTCTTGTTATAGCTGCCGATATGGCTCGCACCCTGAGTAATCTCTATCCCTGCAGCTTCCACAGGATAAACGCATCAACCGGCGCGGCCGACCAGTGCCTGCATGATTCGCAGTGGCAATCGCCCTTGGCCGCAGGCTCTCCACTGACGCTGAACGGCACTTCGCCCCAAAAACAGCTGCCCGCGTAATTCCTGCCTGTGCTCAGGATGCCCTTCCCTGGATGGCCAAGTCGGCGCACCCGCACTGTCGACTTCTCGCGTGCCGGGACTCGACTCTGGCACTCAGGGTCTGGCCCGCGCCGGCTAACTACAGCTCAAGGCTTTGCAAGATATGCCTGCTTGAATTGAGGCAGACCGTCATCGATCGGCCACCAGCTGCACTTTGAGCCGGTATGGAAATGGGCGACGGGTTTGATTCCAAGGGGTTCATTGAGAAGACCCGCGCGAATACGCAGGACGCCCGCAACGCTGTCCCTGATGCTGTAGATCGGCGAGCCACAGCCGCTGCAGAAGACCCGCTGCTTGCCGGGCGATGACTCAAAGGCCTTCAGCAGTTCCTTTCCTGCCGTGAGATGAAAGGCCGAGGTCGACACCGGCGTATTGGTCGCAAACGGAGTGCCTTGCGCCTTGCGGCACTGCGAGCAATGGCAGACCTGTATGGGCTCAAGTGCCTGCTCGATACGAAACTGGACGCCGCCACAGAGACAACTTCCGGTGTGCATAGGATTCTTCCTCTCTCTGCTGTGATGCCTGCCCCGGCCTGGCATCAAGCCCAAGCCCAGGCCCAGGCCGTAACCGAGACCGAAGCGCCAGCATCATCGTACTGAGCGAACGCAGATGCCCCCGCCATGATGAGCTAGCTGCGCCGTACCGCCAAAAAGACGCCAGCCGCCATCAGAATAAGTCCAATCACCCTCTGCGCGCTGATGGCATGTACCGGCGCACCCATCAGACCGAATTGATCGATGGTGGCCATGGAGATGATCTGACCCAGAAGGACGAATGCCACCGCATTGCCGACCCCGAATTGCGGAGCCACCCAGGTGACGCTGAGCACGTAAAAGGCGACGAACACACCGCCAAAGTAGAAATAGAACGGCAGCGCGGTTTTCGGGAAAGGCTTGAGTCCGCCCTCGACAGCAAATAGAAAAATCACCGAAATGCACAGTGCCACCAGAAACAAGACCGAGGACGCAAACGCCGGGCTTTCGTAGCGAGCACCCAAGGCACCACTCAGCGCCGCCATGATGGGAATGCCGATGCCGGTTGCCAGCATGAGACAGGAGAAGAATATTGGGTTTGCCATTAGCGGTTAGCTGTTCCTGGTTTACAAAGATGAATGAGCAGACTTCGGAAAAAACAGTGTCATTTAGGGCGGTGCTGAGTTTTACACTTCACACAATTCCGACCCTGATCCGCTTGGTCCGGCCGGACGCTCCCGATTCGATCCTGACCGCGGCCTGCTCAAGCGATTCGGCACGTACAAAAAAACAGCTATCCGCGCCGTGCGAATCGCAGCCGCAGCGGATCACTTCAAACAGCAATATGGTTCGTTCCGAAGCCTTCTAGCGCCAGAATCAAATCCCTGCTCACATGAGCTTGAGTGCGAATCTGATGACCATCATCCAGAGCACGACACTGGATAGCGCATACGCCGCAAAGCGAACGAGAACGATATTGAGCGAGCAGTGCACCGCACTATGCGCGGCACGCAGGGCGACATATGCCCAGGCCATATTTACAAACCATGCGTCCGCTTCTTGCAGGACCAACAGTGAGATGCAAACGGCATAGAAAATAAGCGGCAGTTCGAACAGGTTTTTAAGATTGTTTGAAGGCCGGTTCACCGCCTCCGGCAGCACTGCATTAAGAAGCTCCGGACTGGCCACGCTCTGGGCTTCGATTTTATTGGAAATGATGTAGGCAAATCGCCGTGCATACATCACGACCCAGACCACGAGCGTGAGCAGCATGAGCGCCGCAACCGGCTGAAGAATGGCGTGTGACATGGGATAACCCTCCTCTTGCTTTATCTTTCTATGCGTTCAGACACGCTGACACTGCCTATACAGTACTACTGAACTGCGCGCCGGCACCCCGGCGATACCGGATTGTTTTCTGTTGCCCCACCAATGCCCGGATTCAACGTGTCAGCAGCGACGCCTGAGCTTTTAAACCGCAAAAGGCGGCACCTCGCGGATGCTCAGATGCCTACATTGACGATCTGTCGCGGGGCGCCACGCCAAGCCCGGAAAACATCGCTTACCCGCCATTGACCGACGACCTCCCCGGAATCATCAGGATGCAGCTTCAACTCAAGTTCCAACTCCACATTTTTTGCCCCTCGGCCTCCGCAATCCCTCGTCGGACCGCAAGAGCAGCCTGCCTCGATCTCTGATTATTCTGGCAGTGCGACTACAGCTCGGCAGTCACAAGCCGTGTGGTTCTCAAAAGCTGTCGTCAAGACCCTCCAGAGCCTCGATGACCATCCGCGTGCCGATAGCAATCAGGAGCAAATCCGTTCCGACTCGAACAATTTTCTGTCCCTCTGGCGTGTGGCCAAGTTCATGTAACAGTGCGCTTGGCAAATCATAGTAATCAAGGTCTGCCGGCAAGGGCTGACCCCGATGCCATTTCTTGACCTGCCCTGGCGGTCGGCAACCGTTATTTTTCTTGGCCAGTCCAGGCGGGCATTTGCCAGAT
>JBFJJV010000216.1:0-3292 GCA_041635265.1 Panacagrimonas sp. | reverse complement strand
GTGCTTGTACAGCAACCTTGATTCGATCGGCATCGATCAAGACGAGTCCGACTGAACAGCCGCCCCGTTTCCCTGCCCTCGGTTTGTCACTTCGCATGGATTGCACTGAAGCTGCACGCGTGGGCCGCAAGACGGATACTGAGCCAGCTTGGTCAGGCCCTTTAAGCGGCTCACCTCCCATGAGGCCGCAGAGCGGGCTGTGGCAAGTCACGAGCGGTTTCAATATCTGCAAGGCCAGCGAAAGGGAATCGATCCGCGATCAGGGATTGATCCGTTTTCTGAATTATAAAAAAGTCCTTGACTCTGGAGCTGGATACAGGGTTTAGGCTGAGTACACATCAAGAACTAGGAACACCATCATGAATGACAAGACACAAAGCGGCACTGGCCAGATAGAGCCGCAAGCAGACCCGCATGCGGCGGCTGGGCATTCATGTTGTTCTGGCCAAATGGGGGCCGTCCATTCCGACGACGACGCAAAGCCTTTGAAAGATCCGGTTTGCGGCATGACCGTGGACAAGCAATCGAAACATATTCTGTCACACGAAGGACAGCCGGTTTATTTCTGCAGCGCAGGCTGCATGGCTAAATTTGCAGCGAACCCCGTCAAATATTCTACCGCCTCGACTAGTGCGGCAGCCGCCATGCCAGCAGCGGTCGCACCCGCCGACGCGGACTCCATCTACACCTGTCCAATGCACCCGGAGGTGCGTCAAAAACAAGCAGGTTCCTGTCCAAAATGTGGCATGGCGCTGGAGCCGGAGATGCCTACCCTGGATGAAGGTGAAAGCCCGGAGCTGAGCGATTTTCTGCGGCGTTTCATCTGGACACTGCCGCTGACCCTGATTGTGTTTGTACTGGCGATGTTCGGCCATCGCCTGCAATGGTTTTCGATGGCGACACAGAGCTGGGTCGAGCTGGTACTCACCGCCCCCATCGTATTGTGGGCAGGCTGGCCGTTCTTCGAACGCGGGATGCAGTCGGTCATCCATCGCAGCCCCAATATGTGGACTCTGATCGGGCTCGGCACTTCGGCAGCCTTCGTCTACAGCGTGGTGGCAACCGTGGCACCACAGCTGTTCCCGGCATCATTCGTGGCGATGGGTCGCGTCTCCGTTTATTTCGAGGCGGCGGCCGTGATTATCTCCCTCACCCTGCTCGGGCAAATTCTCGAACTGAAGGCGCGCTCGCAGACATCTGCGGCGATCAAATCGCTGCTCGGCCTGGCACCCAAGACCGCGCGTCGGATCAACGATGATGGTGTGGAAGAAGATATTCCGCTGAGCCATGTACATGTCGGGGATCGTCTGCGTGTGCGACCCGGAGAGAAAGTTCCGGTGGACGGGGTGGTACTCGAAGGTAGCAGCGCGGTGGATGAGTCCATGCTCACCGGGGAACCGATGCCCGTCAGCAAAGGCGTTGGCGACCCGCTCATCGGTGCGACCATGAATACCAACGGCGCGCTCCTCATGCGGTCTGAAAAAGTGGGATCGCAGACCGTGCTCGCGAGTATTGTGCAGATGGTGGTGCAGGCACAGCGATCCAAAGCTCCGATGCAGGGCATGGCCGATATGGTTGCTGGATACTTCGTCCTCACCGTCGTCGGCATCGCCCTGCTGACTTTTGTCACGTGGGGCGTATTCGGACCGAATCCCAGCTGGGTCTACGGACTCATTAACGCGGTAGCCGTGCTCATCATTGCCTGCCCCTGCGCTCTGGGTCTGGCCACGCCCATGTCGATCATGGTCGCCACCGGCAAAGCGGCGACACAGGGCGTGTTGTTTCGCGATGCGGCAGCCATCGAAAACTTCCGCAAGGTCGATACGCTGCTGGTCGACAAGACCGGCACCCTCACCGAGGGCAAGCCGCGTTTTGATTGTGTGGTGACCACTTCCGGTTTCGGCGAAGACGAGATGCTGCAGCTTGCGGCCAGCCTCGACCAAGGCAGCGAACACCCGCTGGCCGATGCCATCGTCAACGCTGCCCGAGAGAAGAAGCTTTCCCTCGACAAAGTGGAGAACTTCGAATCCAGTACTGGTATCGGAGTACGTGGCGCCGTGGGTGGCAGGGCTCTGGCACTAGGCAATAGTGCATTGATGACTCAACTGGGAATTCAGCTTGATGGGCTGAAGTCCAAAGCCGAAGCCCTGCGCGCCAAAGGCGCCAGTGTGATGTTTCTGGCGGTCGATGGCCGGCTGGCGGCTCTGTTGGCGGTATCCGACCCCATCAAGGGCAGTGCAGCGGAGGCCCTAAACGCGCTCAGGGCCTCGGGTCTGCGCATCATCATGGCAAGCGGCGACGGTCTCACGACCGCGACCGCGATCGCCGCCAAGCTCGGTATCGAGGAGGTGCACGGCGAAGTGAAACCGGCTGACAAGCTGGCCCTGGTGGAGAAGTTGCAGCGTGAGGGTCACATCGTGGCCATGGCCGGGGATGGCATCAACGACGCGCCTGCACTTGCCAAAGCCGATGTCGGTGTGGCGATGGGTAGCGGGACTGATGTCGCCATGAACAGCGCGCAAGTCACCCTGGTCAAGGGCGATCTGCGCGGCATTGTGGTGGCGCGACTCCTGTCGCTGCAGACCATCGCCAATATGAAACAGAACCTGGCGTTTGCCTTCGTCTACAACACACTCGGCGTGCCACTGGCGGCGGGCGTGTTGTATCCATTAAGCGGCTGGCTACTCTCGCCGATGATCGCAGCCCTCGCCATGAGCCTGAGTTCAGTATCGGTGATCGCCAACGCACTGAGACTGCGCGGGGCGAAGCCGGCGAGTTAAATCAGCGAGGATGGCGGCTGCCGCGGTGCGTGGGCGAGTATTGGCTGCGACAGCCCGTCGGAGGCTCTGCTCCCTCGAATGAGCGGCGCAACTTACTGGCCTAAGCCCACAACAGGCCTACACGCCCAGTCCACTGCGTTTTCCGTGATGGGCGCGCCGCCTCCACGGTCATTCCGCATGCGGAATCAATTATCGGTCCCTGCAGGGGATCAAAATCCATCTGAGTAAGGTCTTTGCAGGCCAAATCGTCGGGATAAGACCAGTCGACAACCACGTCTGGCTCGTCAGCTTCCTCGACATATGATCTGGGATATTTCGACAAAGACGAGGACCGCGTAGAACCCGGTCCTAATCCATTCGCCCCGGAGAAAGTGTTAACGATCTCTCCGGAATAAAATGTAAACCATGTGTCCGGTATAGACCCAGGAGATATTGGCGCGCCTGGCAGGATTCGAACCTGCGACCCCAAGCTTAGAAGGCTCGTGCTCTATCCATCTGAGCTACAGGCGCAC
>JBFJJV010000215.1:0-3326 GCA_041635265.1 Panacagrimonas sp. | reverse complement strand
TTCACCCATGAACCTAGACACACCCACCCAGCCCGCTTGGCCCCTCATCCGTGCGAGCCTCGGCCTGGCCTTCGCCTGCCTGAGCATCTGGCCCATTGCACACGCACAGAACACGGCCACGGCCAACACGCCCCCACTGGCTTGCGCCAGCCCGGCGGAGATGACACCCGCCCACCTCTACGGCTTGTGGCAAGTCACGCTGCGGCCACTCGACGCCCCGGTCGATGCCCCCGGAATCCAGGGCAGCCTGCAGTTCGAGCGGCATCCCGAATACCCGGGCAGCGTGCGCGGCCGCTTCACCCGCGGTGACGGGCTTCAGCAGCGGGTTGCACTGGTTTCCGGTGACGTCACCGGCGGTGAATTCAACCTCGATGAGTCGGCCGACGGCAAGAACATGGACGCGGTCTGGACCGGCGACATCAGCCCAACAAGCTGTGGCCAAGAGATTCGCGGCCTGCGCAGGGCGGCCGAAGGCGCTGGTGCGACGGCCCCTGAGCTGGCATTTGTGCTGAAGAAGGCGCCGGGTTGGAAGTAGCGCCCGCTGTATGTGCTGCGCGCTTAGATGGTAGCCCCAAGCTAGGCGCTGCGGACCAGTCCTGCTCGGCGCAAATAATGAGGTCGTTCTTCGACCTCAGCCGTGACAGCCAGGGCTTCTGGGGTCATGGCGATGTGCTCCACCAGCGATGTGCACCGACCCGCTTGCCCCTGATCTGACGACACAACCCCCGATCCAGGAAGTAAAAAGCCTTTGGCCTCAGTTAAGGCCCAGGCGGTCGATGAGACGGAAAATGAGAGCGTGAACGTTATACGTCAAGGAATCTTCGATCGAAGACCTCGCCTCACGCTTGATGGTCGGGCCACTGTCTACAGACGCGGTTTCAAAGCGCTGAAAGCTCACGTCGCCAACCGAGGCGATTCTCTCGCGCGTCCGACCATCCACCAGATCGGCGCACAGCGCTGCATAAGTCGCTGTTTTGGGGGGTAAACCGAACAAGGAGCGCTGCATCACGCCCACGCCGTGAAAACTCTGGTTCGATCCGAAGGCAAGATCTTGGAATCCGCATGGGGAGAACACCAGCGACAGCTCGGTCGACGAAGTGACCTCTTTCAGCAGAGCTTCACGGTCGTGCCCAGGCGCGTTCATCACCTCCACCGCAGAGTAACGATTGGCCTGTTTCAGCAAGTCGGCCGAGGTAGTACCGATGATGGCCTTCACCGCGACGCCTTCGAACCGCTCTTTCCCATATTCGTTGTTGAAAACGGTCGTGCCAATCCATTGCACGACCACTTCGTCCGGCACGCCAACCACGATCATCACCGACTTGCCCGCAGCCCTCTCTCGGACCATGGCAGGGTCCACCGTGGCACATCCCACCAGACCGATCAGGCCTAACAGGCCTGCATAACCAAAACATGCCTTCCAATTGCACATCAAGAACACTCCTTCAAAAAAAGCGGCGCGAAGCACAGATGTTTGCGCCTGCTGTATCGCGCGGCACTCGCACGTGCGGTATCCGCGGCGGCATGTCACCACCTCATCGACTCAAAATCCATGGCACAACGATCGCCAACTCGGCATCCGATATGTGTGGATTCGAAGGCATCGGGAAGTCGAGAAACACACCCACGCCGCCCAACCTGATTTTGGATTCAAGAACGCCGGAGGCGGGCGGCTTGTCGCGATAAAAGGCTGCGATGGTCTCGAACGACAGAAATCCCGGCTCTGCATTGGTGACCGAATGGCACAGCATGCAGTTCTTGTTTTTCAGAATCTGGAGCGGATCCGTCACCGGAGGCAAGACAACCACGACATCGCAGTTTTCGGACGTGACAGTGGGATAGGTAGGGGCGAAGATGAACTCGCTCCACTCAAAACCTCCGGCCGGAGAGGCAACACAACTCAGCTGTTTCGCACCTCTGAGGCCAGGAACCACGTTCACAGCCGAGGCGTTGCTACTGCCCGCGGACACCACGCCACTGCAAGTATTGCCGTTGACCGTCCAAGTCCAGGTCTGCTCCGGACAAAGCGACTGCGGAGGAGTGGAGTCGATGCAATAGGTGCTATTGGGACTTGACCAAGCGCCATTGACGCACGAAAACGATGCACGCCCTGTGGTCGGCCCTACAAGATCATTGATCCAGACGCCCTCGCCGGCTGACAGTGACACCGGAATTTGTGCTGAACACTGAGCAGCCCCGTCCGTCCACTCGATCAGCCCGGAAGCGCATGGCTGGGCAGGCTTCTGCGGCACAACGGCCACTTGGACATTGTGCAAACTTCGATCAATGTCCAGCGGGAATCCGTCTGGCCCTTCGGTCAGAACCCCTTCATACAGACGCCCGTTTTCCAGACGCCACAGGTCTTTGATTTCCCAGGCCTGGAACAGAAACGATGGCAATGCCAGACGAATAGCGGTTCCAAATACCACCATGCCAGGTGTGGCGCTCGCCGTGAAGACCTCTGAGGAAGGACGAATAGCAAGTACGACCTTGTCGACGAGCGAACCGCCAATATGAGCCGCGCCCACAATCGAAACTCGACTGTCCGGGTTCGAGTTCAGCAGGGAGCCGAGTGACCAAGTCGCGCACTGCGCATCGGCAAAGAAGTCGATACGATAAGAGAAAGCACCTACTTTTTCTGAAATTGGATTCACGCTGGAGATGGTGCGCGCGTATACCGAGCCCCCCAAATCCAGATTAACAGCCCCTTCCACAGACTCACACGCACTGCTGTAGCTTCCCGCGTAGTGCTGCATGCTGCTGGATTGCGGCACAGAGGCCGAAGGCGCTGGCATCGCTGGCGTTGTCGATGGGGTTCCCCCACCTCCTCCGCAAGAACCCAGCAACAAGGTCGCAACGACCCCAAGCGCACCGATGTACCAGTTTTTCATATGCCTCCCTTGGCAACTGTGTGAATTTTCGCCCTCCGAAGTATAAGTAAAAAGACCCAGTTTTAGCGTCGCTATCCGCAAAACACCGAAAGCCGAACAAGACGATCGGCGCAACCCTCAGCCTGGCCCAGACCAAATGGGGCACCGAGAGCTAGGCAATCCATGGGGAGCCGCAGAGTACGGCACCGCTCCCATCGCAAGCTTCAAATTCCAGCGCCACAAACCGAAGGTAGACCGCGCACCAACTCATCCATGTGCCGAAACACCCGAGCCACCGTCAGCCCGTCGAACGCACGGCCATGTCCTTCGGGGCAATAGCCCCAGACGGTGGCACCGGCGGCAATACCGGCTTGGGCGCCCGTCGCTGTGTCTTCAATCACCAGGCAGCGCGCAGGATCGGCGCCCAGGTGGGCGGCGGCGGCCAGGTAGACGTCG
>JBFJJV010000214.1:0-3338 GCA_041635265.1 Panacagrimonas sp. | reverse complement strand
GTCAATTGCACGGGGTGTATCGCTGTCGGAGTACACACCCATCGCGGTAAATTCTTGCGACTGCCCGGAGGGAATGGTCGGATTAGCCGGCGTCACCACGATCTGCTCCAGCACCGCGGCGGTGACGTTGATGACGATGGGCGCGCTGGACTGACCGTCGTAGGAGGCAGTGACACTAACCGAGCCAATGCGCAGCCCGATTAGATTGCTCCCCTCGATGCGCGCAACGGTCGCGTCATCCACGGCAAAGCTTGCAGAAACAGAGCGGGTTTCCGTTGGCGTCGGTGAACCGGGGGGGTTGGTGAATTCGCCGGTGGCCGTCAGGTTTAGCGAACGTCCGGCCGGGATGGAACTGCCCGATGCATTGCTCATGGAGAGCGCGCGCAGCACCGGGGTGAAATCGGGGCTTTGAACGCCACCATCTCCACAACCCACCAAATTGAGCAGCGCGAACATTGTCGGCGCCAGCATTCTCAACCTCATCATCGGCCTCACTCTCCCAGGGTGCACGACCGGATTGGAAAGGCTAAAGCCCCTTATCGATCGCACTAATATTTGTTTACGTCTTACCTGCGGCGAATCATAATCCAATTGCAGGGCGATTTGCGTGGGCAAGTTCTCTCGGCTTAAAACGTCTAATATTGTCGCCGGAAAACGAGCGACAAATAACAGTTTGATGGGGAGCGTCAGAATGTCGAAGATTTGGAGTTGGCCGTCTGCGGTGGCGGTGATCGCCTTGGCAGGCTCAGTGTGTGGTGCAAGCGCTCAAGAAGAAATTGGGGCGCCAGAGGAGCAGGCCTCAGAGCACGCTGCCAAACCGGCCGGCGCCGCCCCCGGCGTTCCCCTCACCACGATTCCGGATGTCTTTGATGGCCGCTGGTATGTTTCGCCGGCAGCCGGCTTCAGCTTCACTGACGAGCAAGATGGCGACAGCGGCCCGCAAGGTCATTTGTCGATTGGTCGCGCTGTCTCAGAACATATCGCGCTGGAACTTGAGCTGGGCTACGGCGCAATCGAGGTGTCGGACCTGCCTTCCGCGTTTGCCGACTACGAACGTCTGACCCTGGGCGTGAATCTGCTGGGCATATTCGGCGATAACAGCTGGAGCGTTCGCCCCTTTGTTCTGGCCAATATCAACGCTCACAGCATCGATTTTCTGGATGAAACCTTGACCGGCGCCGGTGTCGCTGCCGGCGGCGGCCTGATGATTCCGATCACCCCGCGTTGGGATGTTCGCGTAGAAGGACGCTACAACCTGGATTTCATCAGCGAAGAAGGTGTTGTGGATGAGGACACTTTCTATTTGTGGAACACCATGGTCGGTGCGCGCTTCCGCTTTGGCAGCAATCCCGGCGACGACGACGGGGATGGCGTGCGCAATGCCCATGACGAGTGTCCGAATACACCAAAGGGCGTGCAGGTCTATGCCAATGGCTGCCCCATCGATCTGGATCAGGATGGTGTACCCGACTATCTCGACCAGTGCCCGAACACCCCTCCCGGCTCTCCGGTAGACAGCAAGGGCTGTCCGTTCGACTCTGACGGTGATGGCGTACCCGATCATCTCGACGAGTGTCCGGGAACACCCAAGGGCGTACAGGTGGATACGCGCGGTTGCCCGCTGGATTCTGACGGCGACGGCATCCCCGATTACCTGGATAAATGCCCCGAAACCAAGCCCGGTACGGCAGTCAATGCACAGGGTTGTGACTTGAGTGACATCGACGGTGACGGCATTCCGGATCATCTGGATAAGTGCCCTGATTCACCTGCAGGTCAGGCGGTTGGCCCCGATGGCTGCCCACTGGACAGCGATGGCGACGGCATCCCGGACTACCTGGATGAATGCCCCAACACGCCAGCAGGACTCAAGATCCTGCCCAATGGCTGTGCCCTGGTGGGTGATTGCCGCAAGCCGCGTCCCGGCGAAGCGGTAGACGCCAATGGCTGTGCGCTGGATCAGCGCTTCATCCTGCGCGGAGTCAAGTTCGAGTTCGACTCAGACCGGCTCACCGCACAAGCCAAGCTGATCTTGAACGACGTGGCCGATACCCTGGCTGCTTACCCGGGTGTCAGAGTCGAAGTGCAAGGTCATACCGATGCGCTGGGCACGGATGCATACAATCTGGGCCTGTCTGAACGACGCTCGATCTCCGTGCAGAGCTACCTCGGCGGACGCGGCGTGGATACAAGCCGATTGAGCCCCGTGGGATATGGCGAGTCCGCACCGATTGCCGATAACGCAACAGCGGAAGGCCAGGAAGAGAATCGGCGCGTGGAGTTCCGCGTGATCGAGTAGTTCTTAATCTGTAAGCATAAAAGGCCGGATCATGCATTCATGATCCGGCCTTTTTTAATTCTTGCTTAATGCGGCCAATCGGCCTCGCGAGCAGACTGAGCGCTCAATAATCCGCAATGATGCCGCGCGAAATTTTCAAATCGCGTGCAGCCTTGGCCTGAATGTCTGCCGCGACAGCTTTTTCCACCTTG
Organism: Panacagrimonas sp.; assembly: GCA_041635265.1. Taxonomy (GTDB): domain Bacteria; phylum Pseudomonadota; class Gammaproteobacteria; order Nevskiales; family Nevskiaceae; genus Panacagrimonas. The sequence goes on along the minus strand of JBFJJV010000214.1, from coordinate 848 downwards.
CCGCCCACCAGCGGTATCTTGCAGCTCACCTCCCAGTTCTGGACATTGACGCCCTTGCCATTCTGATCGCTCAGTTTCATGTGCGCCTCGATCTTGATCGGAGCACCGCGGATCTCAATCACGATCCGACCCTCCCGTGTCTCCAGATTCCAGGAATCCTCCTGAATCATCTTGACGGTGTTGCCCAAGAACTTCTTCGCCACCTCAGGCAAGGGCACATCCGATTTCATCACTAGGCGATATTTGATGGAAAAAGCACTCCCCGAGACCTGATGATCCAACAACTCACATTCGAGCGCTTCCATTTCCTTGTACTTGCGGTCAAAGAAGGCCTTGTCCGAGTACATTTTCATGACCGTATCCGCAGCCTGATCAAAACTGTGCTGTTCTTCAAATTTCATTGCGGCTCTCCTGTCTACTTCGGAAAATTCGCGTCCCGATGTGCCTGCGCGAGTGCAAGGCATTGTACTCGCGGCATCCTCGCGCACTGCCAATGATAAAGTGGCGCCCCCCGAATCAAGTTCGCAATCCAAATCAATATGAAGGGCATTATTCTTGCCGGCGGCTCCGGTACCCGCCTCTATCCGCTGACTCAAGTCGTTTCCAAGCAGCTGTTATCCGTGTATGACAAGCCCATGATCTATTACCCGCTCAGTACGCTGATGCTGGCAGGGATACGTGACATTCTGATCATTACCACCCCGCAGGACTTGCCCCAATTCGAGGCGCTTCTGGGAGACGGTCAGCAATGGGGGATTAATTTGAGCTACGCCGTCCAGCCTGCGCCTGACGGTCTGGCTCAAGCGTTCCTGATTGGCGAAGCATTCATTGCGGGCGATCCCTGTGCC
>JBFJJV010000213.1:0-3367 GCA_041635265.1 Panacagrimonas sp. | reverse complement strand
GGTCAAGGCGATCATGTACTTGTCCTTGCGCGCGGTGAGCGGCAGCCTGGAATCGCGATTCAAGGTGCTGGCAATCTTCTGCTCCCAGGCCTGCTTTTCTTCTCGCACTACGGCAGCTGCATGCAATTCGCGCGCTTCTGCGAAACGTGTGCTGCGAGAGTACCTCTTCATGAAGCCCGAATACGCCGCAGACGTGTCGGTCTGACGCGCCAACTCGAATGCGCCTTCGCTGGGCACATCGACAATGCTGGCGTCGGCAACCACCATGCTATGTCCTTTGAGAACAGCGGGGTCGCTGGTCAGCTTGCAGTTGCGCAGGCCCTCAGGGTCATAAGTGGGTTCGCCGATCCAATTTCGACCAACCACTTTCAGCCCATCCCAAGTTTTCCCACATGCGGAGATACGGCCGTGAACAGCGGCATAGACCAGCTTGCCCGTGCACCGATTTGCTGCCCGCAACAGGCGTTCATTATATTCCCAGCCGTTGGGGTTGTTGTCCCCGCAATTGAGAATAGCCACAGAGTCGGCTGAGACTTCGATTTCGGTATCCAGCACGACGTGATTTCTTTCGGCTGCCTTGTCGGTCGCTTCAGTGAAGTCCACGACCTTGAAACTGTGTACTCCCGGCGCCGCCTTGAGCGCAAAGAATTGGTGCGGCAGCAGCTGTCCTACGATCTGATCATTCAGATACACGTTCATATGGGTGCGGTTGGCAATCTCATATGCGCGTGCAATATAGAGTGTGGCCAGTTTCGGATCCGGCGCGAACTGCAGCGCTTTGGATGCAGCAGTCTCATCGGCCATGGATCGGGTCTGAACGGCCGAACTGCAGGCAGAGAGCGCGAGAACACTCACGGAAAAAGATGCCGCCAGAATCCCTTTTTTCATTGTTTATCTTTCAATTTATTTTGCGTGAGTATTGCACTTCGACCTTTGAAATGTTCGGATGGGGAAGAATTCCCCGAGCAACAAAGCAATCTCAGGCTTACATGCCTTTTGATTTCGCGCAGACGTAGCCAGGATTGGGCTAGCGCTTTGATCGTTCAGAGACGAGAGCGAGTAAACGCAAAAAGCCCCGATAAATCGGGGCTTTTTGTTGCTGCTACGCACCGCACAAATGACCGCCCTTGGCAGGGCAATCACTCAGGCCGAGGTTTCAGCCTGAGTGATGCGGGCAAAACTGCGCGGGATTATTCGTTGAGATCGAAGATCACAGCGAGTAATACATCTCGAACTCAATCGGATGCGTGGTCATGCGCAGGCGCGTGACTTCTTCCATCTTGAGCGCGATGTAGCCGTCGATGAGATCGTCAGAGAACACATCACCTTTCTTGAGGAAGGCGCGGTCCTTGTCGAGGGCTTCGAGGGCCATTTCAAGGCTGTGGCAGACGCGTGGAATCTTGGCGTCTTCTTCCGGCGGCAAGTGATAAAGATCCTTGTCGGCAGGATCGCCAGGGTGAATCTTGTTCTGAATGCCATCGAGGCCGGCCATCATCATGGCGGCAAAGGCGAAGTAGGGGTTAGCGGTGGAATCCGGGAAGCGGATTTCAATGCGGCGTGCTTTCGGGTTGGCCACGTAAGGAATACGGATGGAGGCCGAGCGGTTGCGTGCGGAGTAGGCCAGCATGACCGGCGCTTCAAAACCCGGCACCAGTCGCTTGTAGCTATTGGTGGACGGATTGGCGAAGGCGTTGATCACCTTGGCGTGCTTGAGAATGCCGCCGATGTAGTAGAGCGCGGTTTCAGAAAGGCCGCCGTAGCCATCACCGGTGAACAGGTTCTTGCCGCCGAGCGACAGCGACTGATGCACATGCATGCCGTTACCGTTGTCGCCAACGATGGGCTTAGGCATGAAAGTCGCGGTCTTGCCGAACTGATGGGCCACGTTCTGCACGACATACTTGAGCTTGAGCACTTCGTCGGCTTTCTTCACCAGCGTATTGAACAAAACGCCGATTTCGCACTGACCCGCAGTGGCAACTTCGTGGTGGTGAACTTCAGCCTCGAGCCCGATGGACTCCATCACCTCGCACATGGCTGAACGCATGTCCTGCAGGGAATCAACTGGGGGCACGGGAAAGTAACCACCCTTCACGCCTGGACGATGCCCCGTGTTGCCGCCTTCAAAGTTCTTGTCGGAACTCCAGCTGGCCTCTTCGGATTCAATTTCGACCGAGCATCCGTGCAGGCCAGACTCATACTTCACCCCGTCGAAGACGAAGAATTCGTTTTCGGGACCGAAGAACGCGGTGTCAGCAATGCCGGTGCTCTTCAGATAGGCCTCGGCTCGCTTGGCCAGTGAACGCGGATCGCGCGAATAGCCCTGCATGCTTGACGGCTCGATGACGTCGCAGGTCAGGCACATCGTCAGCTCTTCATAGAAGGGATCAATGAAGGCGGTATCGGCTTCCGGCATCAAAATCATGTCGGACTCGTTGATGCCCTTCCAGCCGGCGATGCTGGAACCATCAAACATCTTGCCTTCGGTAAAGGTGGCCTCTTCGAGATACTTGGCCGGCACGGTGACGTGCTGTTCCTTGCCGCGCGTGTCACAGAAACGGAAGTCAACGAACTTCACGTTCTTTTCTTTAATGGTGTCGATTACGTCTTTGCCCGAAGCCATGGGGTCTCCTGCAGGGTGATGAATGTGAGGTAAAAATATTCCCGTTGGGGTATTCGAGGTGCTCCAACGGGGCACAAATTTAATGCATTAACCATGCCGCGCTGCGTCTTGGCGGGGCCGATAGCCTAGCGGATTCCGGTCAGTTTTGGGGGCAAGAGGCCAGCAATCGAGGAATTTGACACAAATTTGCTCGCTATACTTGACGGCTTAATCCGCCTCGCAATGACCATGACCTTCCAGGACCTCATCCTCAAACTGCAGACTTTCTGGGCCGGACACGGTTGCACCCTGATCCAGCCCATGGATATGGAGATGGGCGCCGGCACCTTCCACTGGTCAACCTTTTTGCGGGCACTGGGTCCTGAGCCCTGGAATACGGCCTACGTCCAGCCCAGCCGCCGTCCGACCGATGGTCGCTATGGAGAAAACCCGAATCGCCTGCAGCACTACTATCAGTTTCAGGTGCTGATGAAGCCGAGTCCGCCGGACATCCAGAAACTTTACCTCAAGTCATTGGAAATGCTGGGATTTGACGCGCTGACCCACGATATTCGCTTCGTCGAGGATAACTGGGAGTCGCCCACCCTCGGGGCCTGGGGCCTAGGTTGGGAAGTTTGGCTCAACGGCATGGAAGTGACACAATTCACCTATTTTCAACAGGTTGGCGGACTTGAGTGCAGGCCAGTAGCGGGAGAGATTACCTACGGCCTCGAGCGGCTGGCGATGTATATCCAGAAGAAAGAG
>JBFJJV010000212.1:0-3373 GCA_041635265.1 Panacagrimonas sp. | reverse complement strand
GCCATATAGACCGGAAAACGCAGCCCGGGCACATTGCTGATCTGCGCATCCTGCGCCCTGGTGAACTCGCCCATCACCGCCGTGACCGCAGCCAGAGGCAGTCGGGTAATCAGCGGCATCATACGAATCACGATATCCATCGCCGGTTCATCGCGGGTGTCGCGCACAAAGCGTTGAATGTTTCGCATCAGCGCAATGGGATCTGTCTCGTGCAGTGGTGCCGCGTATTGGCTACCTGCAAACTTGTTGCCACCCATAGGGTCGCCCTCCTTGCGCAGGGAGATCGGAAAGCCGATGGGCATTTCCGCAACCGACACGCCCATCTCATCATGATAGAGCCGGAAGCCACGGATCAAACCGGCGAGAAAGGCATCGTTGAGTGTGCCTCCACCCGCCTTGGCACCGGCTTTGAGATCCTCCAGCGGAAGCTCCATGCCGTCAAAGCGCCAGGACAAACTCCTGCGCTTAAACAGCCCCGAACCCTTGACGGGTTTGATGCCCAGTACTTTTTTGGCAGAGGCCAGATACTCCATGCCCTGACGTGTGGCCTCAGCATCGCGCGCCAAACTGCGGATGGACTTGACGGCCGATGACGCCAGACCGAGCGCCTCGCGCGGTGCTGACAACAGTGTTTTGCGCAGCTGCTTTCTGGTTAATGACTGGGCAGATGGCGGGCGCGGACCGAACTTGTCCAGTCGTGGGGGTGGCGGCCGGTTACTCGGTTCGCGCTGTTTGCTGAAAACCCGCGACAGTAGCTGCATGACGCCCATACCGTCTGAAGTCGAGTGGTGCAGCTTCAGCATATAGGCTGCTCGCCCACCATCCAGCCCTTCGATGACCGTGGCCTCCCACGGCGAGCGCGCCTTGTCAAAGGGCGCCATGGCCAAGGACTGAGCCAGATCGAACAGCTGGCGCTGCGTCCCCGGGGCTGGCAGGGCAACCCGTCTGAGATGATAGTCCAGATCAAAATCCGGATCTTCTACCCACACCGGGTTCCCGATGCCAAGCGCCGGCTCCACCACTCGTTGACGAAATCTAGGGACGGCCTGGATCAGCCATTGATGTGCAGAATAGAGCCGATTCCAGTCCGGATTCCGGTCCAGAATCATCACGGATGTCGTGGTTGATCGCAGGCTGGGATCAATCTCCGCCCGCCACATGACTGCCTCGAAGGCGCTCATTTCGTCGGGTCCGCCCCAACCCCCTAATTCTTCGAGCAGTTCTTTCTGCTCCTTCGTCATTTTGCTCATTGGTTTACTCATAGAGATACATTGTTCACTGCGGCCTAAATTTCCTTAGGCACGCCTGGTGTGGCTTCTAGCCGGATTCCTGCTCTGCACCGGCGGCCAGTTTGCGCAGCCCCCGAAAAGCCTGTGCTGCACTATGCTCACCGCGCACCACCGCATCGACTTCTGTGGCGATGGGCATATCGACTTGGTATTGCTTCGCCAGATTCATGACCACGCTGCTGGTCTTGATGCCTTCTGCGACCATGTTCATGGACGCCACGATCTCTTCGGTGCTCATGCCTTCGGCATACTTCACACCGACCTGCCGATTACGCGACAGGGGGCTCATGCAGGTGGTCAACAGATCCCCCAGACCGGTCAGACCCGCAAAGGTTTCTGCCCGCCCACCGAGCGCCACACCCAAACGCGTAATCTCGGCGAGGCCCCGCGTAACCACCAAGGCGCGCGTGTTCTCCCCCACACTCAGGCCATCCGCCATGCCCGCAGAGATCGCGACCACGTTCTTCAATGGCCCACCCAGTTCGCAACCGATCACATCCGAGTTGGTGTAGACACGGAACACGGCCGATGAGAACAGGGGCTGCAAGGAACGCGCGACATGTTCGTCCGGCATGGCGACTACGGTAGCCGCAGCCAGCCCCTGCAGAACCTCCTTGGCAATATTGGGTCCTGCCAGCAGCCCAGCCGGGTGACTCGGCAGCTCTTCGTTGATGATTTCAGTCATTCGTCGCTGCGTGCCCTGCTCAAGCCCCTTGGCCAGGCTGATGACGGGCACCCAGGGGCGAATATGCGGCGCAGCCTGCTTGAGGGTCTCGCGAAAACTGTGCGAGGGCACCCCCATGACCAAGACGTCAGCATGACGCACCGCTTCTTCCAAAGAATCAGTCGCACGCAAATCCCTGTGCAGCGGCAGGCCGGCCAGATACCGGCCGTTAACATGCTCTCGATTGATCTGATCCACGCAGTCTTTGTTGCGTGCCCAGATCAGGGTGTCCGCATTACGCGCAGCGATCGACGCCACCGTCGTACCCCAGGAGCCAGCTCCCAGAACGGCAATTCTCATTGGCGTACTCATTGCAACTTACCACCTGAGGGCCAATTGTCGAGCGTATCGATATAGCTCTGCCGCACCCGTTCGATCCCCTCCTCCATATTGCTCTTCTCCCAGCCTGAGACATCAACCGGGTCCAGAATGGCGACGTCAATAATTCCTGAACGCATGGTCTGATCATTACGACCCATGATCTCGGCCGCATTACGAATTACCACCGGAACCACTGGCACTCCCCCTTCCTTGGCCAGATAGAAGGGACCTTTCTTGAATTTGCCGACCTTGGGGGTCCACGATCGTGTGCCTTCCGGCGCTATGCACAGGGACAGGCCTTTCTTCAAACGATCGACCGCCGGCTTGAGCGCACTGATGGCCTTGTCTGAATTGCTGCGATCAAGAAAGGCGACATCGGCCATTTCCATGAAATAACCAAAGCCCGGCACCTTGCGCGCCTCGATCTTGGCGGCGCCGGTAAATTCGGTGCGCACCAGATGCATCATCACGAACATATCGAATTTGCTTTGATGATTGAGGATGAACAAACAGGGGCGGTTTGCAGTCAGACCCTCCCGATTGACGACCCGGACTTTGACGCCTAGCACGGCCAAGGCAGCATCGCTGCTCATCGAAGTGATGAAATCAACCGCCTTGCGCTTCTCGCCGGTGAGTTTGGCGTAGCCCAGACCCGCGAGAAAAGTGGCTCCCATGGCGGCATAGGCACCGACGGTGCGCACCATGGCGGAGGCTGGACCGCGTTTACGCGGTGGCAGACGCAGCGTGGGCCAGTCGGAATCCTCCGCTACTTTTTCCAGCTTGGGCTTGGGCTGCACGGCCGTCGGGCACCCAAGCGTCTGCAGAAACAGGATGTCTTCATCGCCATTGGCGTATCCATAGCTCGCGGATAAATCAATTTTTCGCTTCTTTGCAAAAACCTTGACCGCATTTGCTTTGCCTGGTCCCCACAGGGGTTTGCCGACCAGTCCACCCGTGAGCTTGCCGTTGCGAATTCTCGGCTGGGTCGCAAGGATGTGTTCAATTCCGTACTCCTCGGCCAAGGGTTCAATCTGATACG
>JBFJJV010000211.1:0-3417 GCA_041635265.1 Panacagrimonas sp. | reverse complement strand
TGTCGGCGCGATGTTGTTGGCGCTTCTGGTCGGCTGCTCGGCTGGGATCATTGCCGCGCTCAGGCAAAATCGATTTACCGATCATGCGGTCATGACTCTGGCCATGACCGGCATGTCGATACCGGTTTTTGTCGTCGCGCCCCTGTTGATCCTTCTGTTCGCTGTTTATCTCGGCTGGTTGCCGGCAGGAGGTTGGCAGGGTGGTGACTTGCGCCAGTTGATTCTTCCAGTCCTTGCGCTGTCTTTGCCACAGATTGCCGTCATTTCCCGTCTCACGCGCGGTTCCATGATCGAAGTGCTGAACTCCAATTTCATTCGAACGGCGAGGGCCAAGGGGCTGAGCACTCGTGCAGTGGTTATGCGTCATGCGCTACGCCCGGCCATGCTACCGGTGCTCTCTTATCTGGGGCCCGCTGCTGCAGGCATTATCACCGGCTCGGTCGTGATTGAGCAGATCTTCGGCATTCCGGGAATCGGGCGTTACTTCGTGCAGGCGGCGCTGAATCGAGATTACACGCTGGTCATGGGCGTGGTGGTGTTCTATGGCGCGCTGATCATTGCCTTCAATTTCATGGTGGACATGCTTTACGGCGTGCTCGATCCACGGGTGGGCAGGGAATGAGGGCCAAGGGCATGCCCGAGGCGCTGACCGAGCCCATGACCGCGCTCAAGGGGCGCAGCCTGTGGGCGGATGCAAGGCAGCGCCTGTTCGCCAACCGAGCGGCAATGGCATCGCTCATCGTACTGTTGTGCATGGTTCTGCTGATCCTGCTTGGCCCGGTGATCAGTCCCTGGGCCTACGACTACATTGACTTCGACGGCGACTGGCGTTCGCCACCTCAAAGTGAGGGTATGCATTTTTTTGGCACTGACAACCTTGGTAGAGACTTGTTTGTGCGCACCATGGTCGGTGGGCGAATTTCTCTCATGGTCGGCATCGTCGCCACTTTTGTATCGCTCATCATCGGCGTGACCTACGGCGCGACAGCCGGTTTCATCGGCGGTCGTCTGGACGGCATCATGATGCGCTTTGTCGACATTCTTTATGCCATGCCCTTCATGTTTCTGGTGATCTTGCTGATGGTCTTGTTTGGCCGCCACCTGATTCTGATCTTTGTTGCCATCGGCGCCATTAACTGGCTGGATATGGCGCGTATTGTGCGCGGGCAGACACTGGCACTGCGCAATCGTGAATTCATCATGGCTGCGCGTGCTTCGGGCCTGAGCAGGGCGAAAATAATTCGCAGGCATATCGTTCCCAATCTGCTCGGGGTGGTCGCCGTTTATGTCACGTTGACCATTCCACAGGTCATCCTAGTGGAGTCCTTTCTCAGTTTTCTCGGTCTGGGTGTTCAGGAACCTGCGACGAGCTGGGGCGCATTGGTCAACGATGGCGCACGTGACATGGAAGCCACCCCCTGGGCCCTGGCTTTCCCCGCAGGATTTCTTGCTCTGACGCTGTTCTGTTTCAATTTCCTCGGCGACGGTCTGCGCGATGCCCTGGACCCTAAAGACCGATGAGTGAGTCTTCTCCTGGCCTTGCGAATCTGCTCGAGGTACGCGAGCTTTCCGTTGCGTTCAAGACGCCGGACGGCGAATTGCGTGCTGTGGACAATTTGTCTTTTTCTCTGCGGCAGGGGCGCTCGCTCGGCATAGTGGGTGAATCCGGTGCGGGCAAATCACAGACGGCGCTCGCCATACTGGGCCTTCTGGCGCGCAATGCAAAAATGAGCGGGTCGATCCAGTTTGATGGCGCCGAACTGGTCGGTCTGCCTGAGCGCAAGTTGGCACGCCTAAGGGGAAATCGCATCGCCATGGTGTTTCAGGACCCCATGACCTGTCTCAACCCCTATTTGCGCATTGAGGATCAGATTGGGGAAGTGCTGCAGCGGCACCGGGGGGCATCAAGAAGCGAGGCCCGGGCTGAAAGTCTGCGCCTACTACATGCCGTGCAGATTGCAGACGCCGCGCAGAAGTTACGCTGCTACCCGTTTGAGCTCTCAGGTGGGCAGCGTCAACGTGTGATGATTGCGATTGCATTGGCTTGTCGCCCCGCCTTGCTACTGGCGGATGAACCTACGACAGCACTAGACGTTACCGTGCAGGCGCAGATCCTTCAGTTATTTGCGGAGCTGAGATCTGAATTCAATCTCGCCATGATTCTGATCACTCATGATTTGGGTGTCGTCTCGGAAGTTTGTGATGACACGCTGGTGATGTATGCGGGTCGCGGCGTCGAGGCTGGGACAAGCAAAGTTTTGCTGGAGGCAGCGGCCCACCCCTACACGCGCGCGTTGCTCGAGGCGCGGCCGCGCATTGATACGCCTTTGCACGAACGTTTGCATGCCTTGCCCGGTCAGCCGCCTGATCTGATGAACTTGCCGGCAGGCTGTGCGTTTGCGCCGCGCTGCCCAATCGCCGAGACTGCTTGTGAGGCCGCAATCCCAGAGTATCGAGAAATCGAGGCCGAGCGATTCGTCGCCTGCCGACGAAGCTGATGATTTGAGTTCAGGGCTTCCACGGATTATTGCTTTGCAATAGCTCGAGCAGTTGCCGGTTCTGATTGGCTAGCATCTCTACGGCCGCTGATAGTTCGGATATCGCCATGCCTCGGGTATGTACGTCCTGGCTCATCGCCTGAGCGTGGCTCGCGAGTGCCCCGGCGCTTGAGAGCATTGGCGCCATGGCCATGATTTGTGCTTCGTAGCGCAGCGCTTCATTTGGATCAGGATGTGGCATGGATTACTCCCCTGTGAACCGTCGAAATTTACCTGGCCAGATTGCCCGCTTGCAGACGCCGATTCAATCCGGGATCGCCGCGCATGATATATCCACAGCTGCTGGCCTAACGGTGAGGCTCTGGCGCGGCCGCAGCTGAATGATCTGACATAGAGAATCGTCCGAGGCTTAACCGACGGAGGATCGTTGAGCCGCGCACCGACGAGCATCAGGACTCATGCCCTTGCTCCGGCTGGATCTGACTCTCAAGCAGCGGGCCGCTCAAGCCTGCGGCGTCGCGTTAACCGAGGTCTAGCTGTGCCACAGCTTGGGCGGCGCAAATCAAAGGGGGGCGACACTCCGTCAAGAAATTCGGGCGATTCGGTGCGCTGTGGTGGTGTAAGATTTGTCCTGCTCATGTTGCTTGCTGAGTCGGTGAAAGCTGCAATGCGCGGGTGTAGTTCAATGGTAGAACGGGAGCTTCCCAAGCTCTTAACGTGGGTTCGATTCCCATCACCCGCTCCAATTTTCCGCTAGTGCGGGTTCGGCGAATTGTGCTGACTCGAGGTGGGAAGCGCGTACTTTCAGCCTCCTCCTGTGGCGTCGCTTCGCGCTATGGCATCGCGACGGATGCCCATTGTCCGCGCAGTGATTTTCATCATGCGCCCATTCTCACTCGGCTTGATGTCTCGCCGACCG
>JBFJJV010000210.1:0-3504 GCA_041635265.1 Panacagrimonas sp. | reverse complement strand
CCGTGCAGGATAGGACGGTCGAATTTGGCCGCCCGTGCAACCTTGGGGTCTGCGTGCAGGGGATTGTCATCACCTGATAGCCGATAAATCAGCGCTGCTTGTGGCAGCGTCTCCAACGCGATGGACAGGTCTGGCTCACGGTTCGGAAGTACATGCACTTCAGGAACAGGCCCATTGGGGCCACCAATTCCACCGTCACCGCGGCAGAACGTCGTACTCGGCAGCGTTGCCAGCAATTCGCCAGTGGTGGCGTCGCTCACTGTGCGTTCGGAATAAACCAGAATGCCCTTGCCGGCGCCCTTGTCCACGATGTGGGTGACACGGGTACGGCCAATTAGCTCACCTTCTGGTGGTGGTAACTTGTGCAGAACCAGACCCTGTTCGCCATGCACGATGCGCACCCAATCCACACCGGTGTCGGGGCTCTTCCACCAGAACCCCGGGTGGCCAAGCACAACTGGATAGGTCGGAAAAACCTGCAATCCGTCCTCGTAGACAAAGCGCAGCTGATGCCCATCCGTCGGGTCAGCGCCGAGTCCCAAACCCAGGGCATAGAGCATCGTGTCCCGTTGCGAATAGCGATGACGCACTTCGGGAATGGGATAATTCAGTAAGGTTTCGTAGTTAACCGGCATGGCTTCAGATGGGATCCCATGAGAACACTTCGCCACTGGTTTCAAGCGCAAAGAAACTGGGCTGCAAAGCCGGCATTGCGTGCTCGGCAATGGTCTGTGGTGTCCAGCCCTCACCTCGATGCACACTGCGGATAGGGCGCGGCTGACTCATCAGGAAAATTTCGTTGGCGCGTACGGCAAAAATCTGCCCGGACACTTCCGCAGCGGCATCACTGGCCAGGTAGACCGCCATCGGGGCAATCTTCCCGGCTTCCATTTTCTTGAGTTTCTCTACGCGCGCCTTCTGCTGCGGTGTTTCCGTTGGAATCGAACCAATCATGCGACTCCAGGCGAAGGGTGAAATACAGTTGGAGCGCACGTTGTATCGCTTCATGTCCATAGCGATTTGTTTGGACAGAGAAGCAATACCCAACTTGGCCGCACCATAGTTGGCCTGACCGTAATTGCCGATCAATCCTGATGTGGATGTCATGTGCACATAAGCACCAGAGCCCTGCGCTTTGAAATGCGGCGCAGCGGCACGAGAAACGTAGAACGTACCGTTGAGATGCACGTCGATAACGCTACGCCATTCATCCAGACTCATATTGAAAAAGAAGCGATCGCGCAGAATGCCCGCGTTGTTTACGACCGCATCGATGCGGCCGAAGGTGTCCATCGCGCACTGGATGATGCGACCGGCGGCGACCCAGTCGGAAACACTCTCATAGCTTGCGACGGCGCGACCGCCACGGCTCTCGATCTCGCGCACCACTTCCGCGGCCGGCGTCTCGGCAGAATCGCTGCCGTCCACCGATACGCCGAGATCATTGACCACCACAGCCGCGCCCTCTGCAGCCATCAGCAAAGCCATGTCTCGACCAATACCGCGACCGCTACCAGTCACGACGACCACCTTGCCTTCCATCATCTTGCTCATCAATTTTCTCCCGAATATTTGCTTACGCTCAGAACCTTAGGCCCAGCACCTGCGAACACAGGATGTTCCTCTGTATCTCATTGGAGCCGCCGTAGATGGTGGCCGGCCGGGCGTTGTAATAACTAGTCAACCAGTCGAACTCCTCTCCTGCTATTTCTACGTCGTCAACCAATCCACCGGCGCAACCCGCAGTTTCCACCATCAGTTGGGAGATTTTCTGGTAATTCTCAGTACCGATGATTTTGAGCATGGACACATCAGCCCCGAGGGTCTCACCCCGCCGAACCTGTTCGACAAAGCGCTCGTAGAGTGCTCCATGGTCCAACACGTCCAGCTTGTACCGTGTGTAGATATCCATGAAACCCTGGTCTTCGGTCAGACCCAGCTGCAGCGCGAGTTCTTCCAGACGCGCCATGGCGTACTGGCTTTGCTTGGGGCCGCCGATACCAATGCGTTCGAAGCTGAGCAGGGCCTTCGCGATCGTCCAGCCACGATTCAGTTCGCCGACAAGATTCGCTCGGGGAACGCGAACATCGCGCAGAAAGGTCTCGCAAAATTCCTCGTGTCCCGCAAGATTTCGAATTGGCCGCAATTCAATTCCCGGTGTGTCGGTTTCAGCCAGAAGAAAGCTAATCCCTTCTTGCTTCTTTGCGGTTTTGTCGGTGCGGACCAACATGAAAATATGGGTCGCGTCTTGCGCGAGGGAAGTCCACGTTTTTTGGCCATTAACGACGAAATGGTCTCCGTCCAGCACCGCCTCAGTCCGCAGGCTCGCTAAATCGGATCCTGCATTCGGCTCGGAGTAGCCCTGGCACCAAACATGCTCACCGGAAAGTATTTTCGGGAGGTAATAGGCCTTCTGCTCCTCGGTCCCGTGCTGAATCAGTAAGGGGCCAACCATGACAATGCCCATGTCCGGAGCGCGGCCGACCCCGTGCAGCTCGATCTCCTCCATGAAGATGAGCAGTTTGGAGGGCTGCAGCCCCATTCCCCCGTATTGCTGGGGCCAGGCGGGTGCGAGCCAGCCTTTTTTGGATAAAGTCAGGTACCAGGATCGAATCTGAGCCCAGCGCAGACGAGTCTTTGGATAGCGTAATTCCTCCGGATATTTCTCGCGGAAAAAAGCCCGCACCTGGCTCCGGAAATCTTCATCAGACAGCTTGTTCCAATCGTTATTTGACATGTTCTTCAAATCTCACTTCCGACAGCAGGAGGATTCAAGCGTGCATATCGTCGACGGTGTGATTGCGCATTGCCCAGCCACGGCGCCAGTGCCAGCACACGATTCACGAATAGGCTCAAATCGTATTCGTCAGTGACGGCAATGCCGCCGTGCAACTGGATCGCCTCACGCGCGGTAGACAGAGCCGCTTCCCCGGCGCGCGCCTTCGCTCGGCTAGCCAAGCTACTTCGAACCTGCTGAGAAACGTGCTGGCTATCGAGCGCCGCTACCGCCTGGGCAATAACCGCGCGCGTTAATTCCTCCTGAATCAGCATATCGGCCGAGCGGTGCTGAAGCGCTTGGAAACTGCCGATCGGCTTGCCAAACTGAATCCGCGTCTTGATGTAATCGAGAGTCATCGCACGCATTCGCACAAGCAATGCAAATAGCTCCACGGCGTTCATCACCAGCGCTTCATCCAGAGCTGCGGCCAACTCGTCGGCACTTAGGCGCAAGGCGTTTTCCTTGCTCACATGAAGCACAGTCGTCCGTATGCGAGTCAGTGACGTACCGTCTGCCTGCCGCTCGTTCACCACCTCTAATTCGCTACTACCGGCAGCAACCGGAAACAAGGCCGGCCCATCGACCGTAGATCCGTACAGCAAATATTCAGTGCCACCGCTACCCGGCCGAACAAATCGGCTTTCGCCCTTGAGTGTCCAGCCGTCGACAGTACCCTCGGCAGTAAATGGTGGAGGATCAAGCTCCAGCGCTCCTGAAACGCCCTG
>JBFJJV010000209.1:0-3646 GCA_041635265.1 Panacagrimonas sp. | reverse complement strand
CATGCAGTCAAAAACGGTTGGGGCGCGCAGGCCGTGCTTGGAATAATGATTTCTCGATTCTTCATGGTCTCGAATGCGAGTGGGGTCGGGCCCGCCAATTTTACCGACATGCGACGCCATGCTGTTCAAATTGTCCGAGCGTCCATCGTACTCGTCGATCACCGAGCAAGATTTGCCTGGCGGCCGAATCATACAGGTCCCGAAAGTTTGGCTCCTTTTTCAGAATCAATCCGAAATCTGCCGCACATTAAAAAAGGGGCGGATCGCCTGCGCGATCCGCCCCGCTAACTCTGGAATTTCTGTTGCAGGGGCCGATAAAGACGTTTGTCCCTACCGGCCCCGATATTCCAGCAACTTCTCTTTGTTGCTTAGAGGATGTAGCCGCGTTCGTTGTGCTGGGTGATGTCCAGCCCCTCACGCTCGGCGTCTTCATCCACCCGCAGACCACCGGTGAGAACCTTGGTGATGTACAGCAGGACCACGCTGAGCACGCCGGAATAGGCCAGGGTGAACAGAACGCTCTTGGTCTGAATCCAGACCTGCTCGCTCATACCGATGTCCGGGGTGGCAACGCCGCCCATGGACTCGTAGCAGAACACACCCGTGAGGATGGCGCCGACGATGCCGCCAACGCAGTGCACGCCGAAGACGTCGAGAGAATCGTCATAACCCAGCGCATGCTTGAGCTTGGTCGAGGCGAGGAAGCAGATCGCGCCAGAGGCCAGACCAATCCACAGCGCGCCGACCGGGCCCGCACTACCGGAAGCCGGAGTGATCGCAACCAGACCAGCAACAGCGCCTGAGGCAATACCGAGCACGGATGGCTTCTTGTGCATGATCCACTCGGCGAACATCCAGGCCAGCGCAGCACTTGCAGTTGCGACCTGCGTGACGAACATCGCCATGCCGGCGGAGGCTCCTGCGGCCAGCGCCGAACCGGCGTTGAAGCCGAACCAGCCGACCCACAGCATGGCGGCACCCATGATGGTGTAGCCCAGGTTATTCGGAGGCATCTGATCCTTGCCATAGCCTTTGCGCTTGCCGAGCATGATCGCGCAGACCAGACCAGCGATACCGGCGTTGATGTGCACCACGGTGCCACCAGCAAAGTCGATCACACCCCAGTCCCACATCAGGCCACCGTCACCGGCCCAAACCATGTGCACCATCGGCAGATAGCAGACCGTCACCCACATCGTCATGAAGATGAGGATGGAGGAAAACTTCATGCGCTCTGCAAATGCACCCACGATCAGCGCCGGGGTGATGATGGCAAAAGTCATCTGGAAAGTCGCAAAGACCGACTCTGGAATGGTTCCGCTCAGGGCGTCCAGGGTCATGCCCGACATGAAGGCGCGATCCAGGCCCCCGATGAAGCTGGACAAGTTGACCACGCCCGCTTCCATGCCGGCAGTCGAAAACGCGATGCTGTAGCCATACACGGTCCAGATCACGGACATCAGGCCGGTAATGGCGAAACACTGCATCAACACCGACAGGACGTTCTTGGAACGCACCATGCCGGCATAGAACAAGGACAGTCCCGGAATCGTCATGAGCAGCACCAGCGCCGTGGCGGTCATCATCCAGGCCGTGTCACCCGTATCCAAGCCAGCTTCTTCGCCAGCTTCTTCCACTGCTTCCGCAGCAGCCGTGGTCGCGGGCAGGGTATCGGCTACGGCATCGACAGTCGCCGCAACAGCGCCTTCCGTGGCCTCGATAGTGGCAGGGACGAGGCCTGCTTCCTCCTGCGCCAGGACCGGACCGGCCACACCGCAACTTAGTGCGAGCACGCAGGCCAAGGTAAATTTACGAATCATAATTTTCATCTCCAATGTTGAATCGTTTTCCGCAGCGAACTGCCGCAGAGGCAGTCGTCGGCAACGGCGCTTAAAGCGCGTCCTTTCCGGTCTCGCCGGTACGAATACGGATGGCCTGATCGAGGCTGAAGACAAAAATCTTGCCGTCGCCGATCTTGCCGGTGTGTGCGGATTTGGTCACCGCGTCGATGGCCGACTCCACCTTGTCGTCGTCAATAGCGACTTCGATTTTCACCTTGGGCAAAAAGTCGACCACGTACTCGGCCCCGCGATATAACTCGGTGTGCCCTTTCTGACGCCCAAAACCCTTGACCTCTGTCACTGTGATACCGGCCACCCCGATTTCTGAAAGCGCCTCGCGCACCTCATCGAGCTTGAACGGCTTGATGATGGCTGTAATCAGTTTCATGTATTAACTCCTTGATCAAACATCAAATTATTCAATAATCCCGCGCCAGCGCCTCAAAATCCGCCTGACTTCGAGAGCAAGGGAGCACGGAGCATGCCAACTGCTTTTGGTGGCCAGAGACCGTAATCGGCGTGTGCTTGCCACCCTTTGCACCACGATGGTGCGCCTCGCACCATGACGGCACAGCGGGTTGATTTGGCGCGACTCGTCGGGCCACGGGAGACAAGGAGGGAACACTGGACGACAATGCAGGAAAGAGTTCGCCGAGCTGGCAAATGAAATGGGGCCCTCAAAATGAAGCGCGCAAACCTTGGACAGCAGCATTACAGAAGCATTAATGCCTGTTCGCGGCGCCCTATCGCATCAATCAGCTATTTATAGAACATCAATTTCGGTGATCCGACGAACGGTTTATACACACGTGGGAACGACTCTTGGGGAGGCTTACAGGCAAAGTCCTCATACTTGTTCAAAACACGTGACAGGCATTAAGCGTTTGTATCTATATTCTTTAATGATTCGAAAACAAGCTTGTTTCCGAACAGAATTTAGATGCTCCGACATTGCTCCCGACCCGACAAACGGTCATTCACAATGTTATACACAGGGTTAGATGAGCCAAGTCAGGGTCAAGGTCGCAGTTCCGGCACCATTTTTTCATGCGATGGATTATCTGGAAGGCGAATCGGCGCTAGCGCCAGGCTGCCGGGTCAGCGTCGCATTGGGCCGCCGGCAAGTCGTTGGCGTTGTCACCGAAACCGGCGTCGAACCTGAACAGGACGAATCCTTCAAATGCAAACCAGTGACGGCCTGCCTGGACCCGCAGGACTCGCCGAGTTTTTCTCCGGCGCTAATGAAGCTGTGCCATTGGGCCGCCCGCTACTACCAATACCCGATTGGAGAGGTATTCGCGGCCGCTCTACCCGCTCATCTGCGCAAGCCAAAACCTCCAGTTTCCAGGCCGTCGACCGCTCGAGCGCGGAAACACAGCGAGCTTGATGCGCCGCCCGAACTCACTGTGGAGCAGAGCAAGGCGCTAGAGGCCCTCGCAGCGGTGGCAGATGGTTTCATGGTCAGCCTGATCGAGGGCGTCACCGGTAGCGGAAAGACCGAGGTCTACCTTGCCCGGACGCGGGTCGCGCTCGATTCCGGCGCTCAGGTGCTGGTACTTACGCCGGAGATCGGCCTGACGCCACAGCTCTACCAGCGCTTCCGCGCACGCTTTGGCGAACAGGTTCAGGTCCTGCACTCGGGCCTGGGCGACAAGGCCCGGACAGAGGTCTGGCGGGCCGCCAGAAACGGCAGCTGCAGAGTTCTTATCGGGACGCGTTCAGCCGTGTTTGCGCCACTGGCGGATCTGGGCCTGGTGATCGTCGATGAAGAACACGACGCCTCCTACAAACAGCAGGAAGGCTTT
>JBFJJV010000208.1:0-3660 GCA_041635265.1 Panacagrimonas sp. | reverse complement strand
TCGACCTCATCAAAGATCATGGTAGGGGCGCCACCAGAGGTCTGCGCCACGACCTGAATCGCAAGCGAGATTCGCGATAACTCTCCGCCGGATGCCACTTTGGCCAGAGGCTTCGGGCTCTGCCCCGGGTTGGCACTGAAGTCGAAGCGGATGTCGTCGGTGCCGAGCGGCGAAACATTTTTGCGGCCGGAGGCCTCCACGCACACTAGAAGTTCGGCGTTGGGCATGCCCAGTGCGCGCACATGATTGCAGACTGCTTTGGCGTATTTGATTGCAGCGGACTTCCTGGCTTTGCTGAGCTTGGCCGCGCTGTGCTGATACGCCGACGCGACCTTGTCTTGCTCGCTGATCAGTGTGTTGATGCGATCACCGGCCGCTTCCGAATCAGCAAGCGCTTCGCGCATAGTCGTCAGCGTGGCCGGAAGTTGTTCCGCACGGACGCGGTGCTTTCTGGCCAAATTGTGGATGCTGGCCATGCGTGCCTCAATGTCGCTCAGGCGCTGCGGATCGAGATCGAGTCGATCCAGCAGGCGGCGCAGCTCTGATGCGGCTTCCCTGACCTGGGCCTGGGCCGAAGAGACCAGAGACTCGGCTGTCGAAAATCCAGAATCCAGAGGCAATATGCCGCTGAGCAGCTTGAGACAGCTGGCCATTTGATTGTAGATCGCGTTGTCGGCTCCGTAGAGCGCTTCTTCTGCTGCGGATCCATCCTGTAGCAGCTGGCCGCCATTGGCCAGACGACGGTGTTCGGCTTCAATTTCGTCGATTTCGCCCTCGTCAAGATTGAGTGCTTCCAGCTCCACGACCTGGTGTCGCAGGAGTTCGATCTCGGCCGGGTCACGGGTCGCGGCGCTGCGGAGTCGCTCAATTTGATCCTGCAGGACATTCCATTGCCCCGCCAGGTCGGCCACCTCGTTCAGGAGCTTGTCATGATTTGCAAAGCTGTCGAGTAGGCGGCGCTGAACGGCCGCCTCGCGCAAGCTGTGGCTTTCGTTTTGACCAAAGATGTCGACCAGAAATTCGCCCAGTTCGCGCAAGTTCGCCACGGGAACCGCCGTGCCGTTGATGAAAGCGCGGGTGCGACCTTCAGTCTGAATCACGCGACGCAAGAGACAGCTAGCGGGATCGCCCTCGTCAGTCATTGCGTTTTCAGCCAGCCAGTGCGCGGCCCCGGAATCTTTGGCAAGGCGAAATCGCGCTGTAATGTCGGCACGATCGTTGCCGTCGCGGATCAAGCCGGCATCGGCGCGGGCACCCAGGACCATGCCAAGGGCATCGATGAGGATGGATTTTCCAGCGCCGGTTTCCCCGCTGAGCGCAGTGAACCCACGCCGGAAATCTATGTCCAGCGACTCGATTGTGGCGAGTCCACGAATTTGAAGGGTTTCCAGCATTGATCGATCCGAGGTCTAGACGCGGTCCGGCGCGTCCTCATGGCCGCTGCCCCAGCGTAGTTTGTCGCGCAGGATGCCGAAATAACTGTAGCCGATGGGATGAATCATGCGCAGCGGAAAATTGGCACGACGCACTTCCACCGTGTCGCCGGACTTGAGCAGTTCGCTGGTCTGTCCGTCAAAAGTCACCATGGCCTGGATGCGTTCGACCCCGTGAACCACGACTCGAATGCTACGGTCGCCAGAGACCACAACAGGTCGGTCTGACAAGGTGTGCGGGCAGATGGGCACGATGGCAATGGCGGCCAGACTGGGATGAAGCAGGGGGCCACCGCCTGAAAGCGCGTAGGCCGAAGAGCCGGTCGGCGAGGAGACGATCACCCCGTCCGCGCGATGCTTGCTGATGAACTCGTCGTCCAGCCAGGTCTCGAAATCGATCATGCGAATGGTCGCCTGATTGCGGATGACGACGTCGTTGATTGCCAGCTGCTTGGGGCCCAGTTCGCCATTGCCATGACGCACTTGAGCCGACAGCAGCAGCCGATCCTCAATCTCATACTGGCCGTCAATGATGTTGCTCAGCGTCTCGCGCATGGTGGCCGGCGGAATATCCACCATGAAGCCGAGGCGTCCCTGATTGACGCCAAGCAAGGGCACCCCGATGGCTGCCAGAGAGCGCCCGGCATCGAGCAAAGTGCCATCGCCGCCGACGACGACGACCAACTCGCATGACCGGCCGATCTCTTCACGCGTGACCAGAGGGACGGGCCATTTACCTTTCAGCGCCGGACCGGCTTCCAGCACGACTTCGCAGCCAAGCTCAGAGACAGCCTCGCAGACGTCGCGCAGAAGTTCGGTATTAGGTCGACGGCGCTTGCCGATGACACCAACGCGGCGGAATTGATTCATTGAGAACGATGGAACGCAGGTATCGTCACTGTACACGCACTTGGGCCGATTGAGCGGCACCTTGACAGGCGAAAAGTTGCAACACTAGCCTCAGTACACCCCTTGCATGGCTGGATCATCCCATGTCGAATCCGCTGGACCCTCGCGCGGCAGAGTTACTTAAACTTCTGGTTGAGCGTTACATCCATGACGGCCAGCCAGTGGGATCGCGTACTTTGGCCCGTGACGGCGGGCTAGGGCTGTCGCCTGCCACCATTCGCAATGTGATGTCCGACCTGGATGATCTTGGCTTTGTGGTCTCGCCGCATACCTCGGCGGGGCGTATCCCGACGTCGCGTGGTTATCGTTATTTTGTGGACGAACTGCTGACGCCGGATCAGCTTGGCGAGATCGAGGTCTCGCGGATTGCCATGGCCTTGGGCGCGCATAAGGAAGGGGGCCATTCCGACGATCTGATGCAAGCGGCTTCGGACCTGCTGTCTCAGATCAGCGCGATGGCAGGCGTGGTCACCATGCCGAGGCGCAATCTGGCCATCCTGCGCAGAATCGAGTTTCTGCCGCTCTCTGGCAATCGGGTGCTGGCGATCCTCGTGCTAAATCAGCGCGAAGTTCAGAATCGGGTACTTAATACCGAACGAGCCTACGGCACTGACGAACTCGAAAGGCTGGCCAATGCGTTAAACGAACACTATTCCGGTCGCGATCTTGTCGGTTTGCGACGTGCGTTGCTGGAAGAAGCGACGGACGCTCAGAACCGCGTGAATCTGGTGCTCAAGGAAGCGGCTGCGATGGCCGCTCAGGTCTTGGGCGATACGGATGCCAAGGGCGATTACGTTCTGGCCGGGGGTGCCAATCTGATGGGGTTTCAGGAGTTGGGCGACGTCGCTCGTCTGCGAGGCCTGTTCGAAATTCTGGATCGCAAGCGAGAGCTGCTCACCCTGTTTGATCAGTGTCTGGATGCAGAAGGGGTGCAGATTTTCATCGGTGAAGAATCCGGATATCGGGTGCTCGACGAGGTCAGCGTGGTCACTTCGCCGTATTATGTGGACGGGGAGGTGGCAGGACGGCTCGGCGTCATCGGGCCGACCCGAATGGCTTACAGCCGGATCATCCCTCTGGTTCGGCAGACGGCCAGGCTATTCAGCGCCGGGCTTCACGAAGAAAATTAAGATGGTCACGTAACACATTAAAAAAGTAAAGGAAAATTATTTTCATTTTGTGTTGCAGCTCAAGCATGGTTTCCATTCGCATTGCGCTGACCAGCCTCACGCCCGGGGGAAAAGCGCATTTTCGTAAATCGACCTCTTGAAAAGCCAAGGCTTGCCCGCAGTTAGCTCCTCTCCACTCATATGACTGC
>JBFJJV010000207.1:0-3664 GCA_041635265.1 Panacagrimonas sp. | reverse complement strand
TTCAGGCCAATGGCCTGACCGCGCAAATCGGTAAACACGCCCCCCGCCTCACGCACAATCACCGTCAAGGCAGCGATGTCGAGAATATTGACGTCGGATTCCATCACCGCATCGACCTTGCCGTTCGCCAGCAGGTGATAGTGCAGAAAATCGCCATAGCCTCGGATGCGGTGCAACTGCGGAATCAGCCGCCCCAGATTTGCCCAGGCCGCTGAGCCGGCGAGACTGGCCAGATTACCGGTGGATAGCGTGGACTTACCCAGATCCTGAATAGGGCTGATAGAAACCCGCTCGCCGTCGAGATAGGCCCCATTGCCCTTTTCTGCCCAGGCCAGCTCCCCGCGCCCGCCGTTCCAGCACGGCCCACTGGATACGCCCAGAATCAGCTCACCTTGGTGCATCAAGGCAATCTGCACGGAAAACACCGGATAGCCGCGCACAAAGGCCTTGGTGCCGTCGATAGGATCCACCAGCCACAGGTACTCAGAATCCATATCCGACTGGCCGGTTTCCTCGCCGAAGAAACCGTGATCCGGGAATCGCGCCTTGAGCAGGCTGCGAATCGCCTTCTCTGCTGCGATATCGACTTCGGTCACTGGACTGGCGTCTGCCTTGAAGGAGACGTCAAAGTTGCCTCGGAAGGCGGCACGTATGATGGTGCCAGCTGCGTCGGCAGCGTCAAGCGCAGTTTGCAGAAAGGGGGAATGCGACATGGGTCCAGTTTTAGGAAAAAGACAGGCGCGCATCCTAAGCCGGCTTACCCGTCCTGCAAAGCAGCCCGTAGAATCTCGCTATGGATAAAATTTTTCTCCGCGGCCTGCGCATCGAAGCCGTCATCGGACTCTACGACTGGGAGCGACACAACCCGCGGCCTCTGGTCATTGATCTGGAATTGGGAATAGACAGCAGAACCGCCGGTGCCAGTGACCGAATGGAGGACTCGGTGGATTACGCCGCTATCCGCCAGACGGTCATTGATGTCGCAGTCTCGCTTCAGCCCAAACTGCTGGAGACGCTAGGCGAGGCAATCGCTAAGGCGATGTTCGATAAATTCTGCATTACCTTTATGCGATTGAGTATCGACAAGCCGGGGGCGATTCCTGACGTCAAGGGCGTGGGTATTGAGATTGAGCGGCAGGCCTCGGATTATGCATAGATCACAAGCGCTTCGATAAAGGTCAAACCGCTCCTGAAGTGCGCTCGCATGCGTTCAAGGCGGAAATGCAAAAAAAGCCGTAGCCCGAAAGCCACGGCTTTTTCTGAACTGCTTTTACTCAGATCAGAACTCGAAATTCTGGTCCTTGACCAGACGCACTTCCTCAACGGTCATTGAACCCAGACCCAGGGCCGCACTGGACTTCGCAGGAATGTCAGCTTCGTTAGAGGCATCCGGGTTGTTCTCATCGTAGGTGTCGGTCTGCAGACGAGCTTGGACCTGAATGTCATGGGTGCCTGTTCCCAGCTCGCTCAGGATGAAACCGAAGCTATTGGCTGTCATGGTCTCTTGCAGCAGGCGCAGGGTTTCGTCAGCAACACTGCACTCGGACAGCGTCGCGGTGCCGTCGCCATCCGCATCGCAGTTGTACATGATCCCGCCGAATTTCGCCTCCTGCTCCTGCTTGCGATAGCAGTAAGTCACATCGCCCGGTGCCGCAACGCGGCCCACAGTGATGCTCTCCGAGACGGCAGTCTCTCCAGCAACACCATCAATTAGCACGCGAATTTCGACGCGCGCTTCTGCGCGCGAGGTGTCGGTCGTGAAGGCCTCCGGATCGAGAAGATTATTGCTGTTGGACACAGTGGTTTCGGTCTCGAGCGCACACTCCATATTGATCTGCATAAACAGATCCTTCTGCGCGGATGTCTTGATCGAGGTGCCCAGTACCGTGGTCCAGGGCGAATCACCATCGCTGTGGTTATAGATCAGGTTGATATCTGCAACGGCCGCAGCGGCTTTCGAGGACGGGCCGGACGCGTCCGGTGATGTTGTGCCGCCGGGTTTGGCGGCAAAAGCAGCCGAGCCAACCAAGAAAGGCAAAAATGCCAAGCAAGCTATCTTATTCATATTCCAGAACTCCAAAGGGTTTGGTGATCAGCGCGATTCAATTAAGGAGCCACACCGAAAGGATCAATAAGGCCGTCTCCCCCCAATTCTTGGAGATAGCCCGCGGGGCCGGCGCACTGACTGAGCTGCCTGCTTACGTGCCGCAAGAGATTACCCTGCCTTTCATAAGGTCACGTGCCTGCCGAGAGGCGACCCTATGTCTTGCTGCGCTAGTCCTCAACGTGACGCCTGAGGCAGGTTTGCGTTTAACGACCTCCATCTATTAAGGGCGCTGAAGTTTCTAAGTCCTTGTAGAAAAAGGCGACATCTATTACCCGGCTTAGAATGCGGCGATCTCAGCGCATAAGTGCCTAAGCCATTGGGCTAATTATCCTATTGAAAACTGTGACCAAGTGCGCAGTTTAGGACGGCTTGACCGCCATCTGGCAGGGGCGATGGTGGTACAGAGCGGACTCCGTGATCGCAATACCGCAAGGATGTTCTGCCCTGTTTCAGCAGGTCCTCTGCATCTGGGGCGTGGCCAGTCTTTCGGTTGGAAACGAAAAGGGGAGCGCAGGAGCTAACTCGTAGATTGCCCCAAAAGAGAGCGGACATAACTGGCCAAATCGTCAAAAACCGCAATCCCGGAAAGGTCATGCTCGGTTTCGGTGCGCCTTCCCTTGCCTGATCGCACCAAGATGGGGCGCGCGCTTGCTGCCAGAGCTGCCCGAATATCCGAGATGCTGTCTCCCACAAAGGGCACATCCTTCAGATTCGCCCCGGTTCGACGCCCAATTTCTTCCAGCATTCCGGGCTTGGGCTTGCGCATATGGGTTGCGTGCTCAGGGTGTTCAGGGGCGAACAGAATGCCGTCGAGCCGCCCGCCATACTTGGCGAGCTGCTGGCGCATATGCGTGTGAATAGCCTGCAGATCATTATGATCGAAGAGGCCGCGCCCGATGCCAGCCTGATTGCTGGCCACATAAATCTTCCAGCCGGCGCGGCTTAGCTGGCCAATCGCTTCCAGGCTCCCTGGCACCGGATGCCAATCGGCCACGCACTTGATGTAGTCATCAGAATCTTCATTGATGACGCCGTCGCGGTCGAGAATGATCAGCTTCAAGAGGCACTAACCCGGCAGGCAGGATAGATCTGCCAGATCGCGGCACATGGCGTCCAGCTGTCCCAGCAGGGCGAGTCGATTATTGCGAACGGCCTCGTTGTCGGCATTGACCATGACGCCGTCAAAGAAGGCATCAAGTGGTGCCCGCAGCGAGGCGAGGTTGACCAACTGCTCGGTATAATCCCTCAGTGCCCCATTCTTCTGTCTGAGCTGCCGCAGAGCGGCAAACAATGCCCGCTCGGCCTCGTGTTCAAACTTGGCCGGGTCCACTTCGAAGCCAACCGTGCCGGCCTGCTTGAGAATATTGCGCACTCGTTTGCTGGCAGCAGCCAAGTCAGGCGCCTCGGGCAGTGTATTGAAACGCAGCACAGCATCGATGCGTTTCAACACGTCCGAAGTCGGCAAGTCTTCGCGAGCCGCGGCAATCGCTGCCTCATAGATCTCGGCCGTGACTTTGCCCTGTTCGCGTTCACTGCCGACAATGAGATTCTGCAAGC
>JBFJJV010000206.1:0-3670 GCA_041635265.1 Panacagrimonas sp. | reverse complement strand
GCACCTTGGGGACGCACCCGCATGACCTTCCCCGGTCTAAGCGGGATGCGAAGCCCTACCGCGTGATGTGCGGCGGCGGCGGCAACCTGATCCATCGTGTTTTCGCTATCAACCGGCAGCAGCTGCAGAACAAAATCTTCTTCAAAATTCATGACCAATGGGATCGTGGCCATTGTGGACTCCTTGTGTTTTCGCGTCGTTCGAGACCGATCACCCGCAAATGACCGGCAGGTGGCTTAGCTCGCTTTCTTCTGGGCCGTACTCCGGAAGCCATCTACCCACGCGTAGTTCTGGGCGTCGCCACCTGACTCGCCCGGAGCAAGGCCCATATAGGCAACCGCGCCCTCCAGCGTGGGCGGTTGAATCTGCCCTGCCAGAAAACGGTCCACGATGGATAAATGCCCGGCGTAACGCGCGGGCTCGATTTCGAAGCACCATTTACAGGGCTCCGAACAGAAATGGTAAGTCCGCTCTTCGTAGTCCAGCGGGAAATGCTTAACACTCCAATTGCTACCGGGTGTTGTGATAATCGGCAACTGACACATATTGCATACCACCGGCAGCGTCTCTGGCAACGTTTGCGCTTCCCTGCCTTCGATCAGGTTATTGGTGATGACATCCCAGCACTTGCCCCATTTGTCGTTCCAGCCCGGATATTTCTCCTCCAGCCAGTCACGTTCCTCAGGACTTGCACCAGCCGCCGGATTCCACCAGACCGTAGGGCGCCAAAACCAGACACCAAGATGCATGCCGTGATGCTGGGTGTCTATCTCATCCAGCATATGGTTCCAGAACCACGGCGTATCCAATCCCAGATCCTTGAGAGAGCGCTCAAACTGCACAACGATCCATTCGTGCATGAACTCCTTAAACGACTGACTGCGATGCGCAAGCGGCGTGTAGTAATCCATCGCCGGTCCGGTCAGCACTGAAAATAGCTTCCACGACCGCCAAATAGCCACGTCAACCATCTTCTGCGCCTCGGCCTTCTTGCCGTTTGCCACCAGAATCTGGAGCAGGGGGGCACCGATCTGCGCGTGTCGTGCCTCATCCGTCTGAATACTCGAGATCAGGTTTGAAAAGGTCCAGTCGCCTGCCTCTGCTGCATCTGCAGCCAAGCCAAGAAACTGCATGTTCGTGAACCCCGTCTCGAAGGCGAAGGTGAGCATCAGCGCGGTGCCGACGGCGCCGTGGGTCACCATCATGTCATCAAACATATGGCGCGCTGCAATGGCTGCCCATTCATTGGTATCCATTGCCTTATGCGCCCAGTCAAACTGCCGATCTTTCTTGCAGTAATCGTGCGGGAAGAAAAGTTGCAACTGCGCGTGACGCATTTCATCCATCATGCCGAGTGTGGCCATGTTGCGCATGCCGGGGGCCATTCCGAAGCGCGCCATTCGTGCCTCGGCAGTGCCAGCAGAATATTCGGGCCGGGCTATTGCGCCGTAGTGTGCCTTGAGGACACTCAGCCAGCCCGGCTCGGCGTTTTCGAACATCTTGCTTCGCTCTAGCCCGGCGCGTACAGAATAGGCCGCCGCGTCCTTGGCGCGCTGGACCTTGACGTAATCCGAATAGGTCTGCTTGTAAGGCTCGTCGTAGGTTTCGAAGACCTCCATCGCAAGCCCCATATTGCCTGCCATTTCGGGAGGAAAGAGTTCTTCTGTCGTGACGTAAGCCGGAGTCCAGTTGGTCTTCCGCGCAATGTCGTACCAATCCAGCCGTCCTAGCGTTGCCATAATGCCACCTCCATTTTTATAGTTCGCGCAGCAAAATCAAACCCCTTGAAACTCGTCATTCTTCTTGCCGATGCAACGGCGCCGGGCCTCTTGGCTGACATCTCAGATTACTGGCTTACATTTGCCGGGCAAAGATCACAAATGCACCGGGGCATGATGACCCATAAAGGCTGTTAGGGGACATTCACAAGATCAATACGCATCATGTCCAAGCTTAGATAAGCATCCACAATCTGCCGCTGAAAGCGCCACTAGTGGCTACTATCCGTGAAACGATCGAAATAGATGTTGCCAGCCGGGATGCCCATGGCGTCAATTTGCCGAAGGCTGGCATCAATCATCGCCGGCGGGCCAGCCATGTAGACCTCGACCTCATCCCTGCCCGCTTTCAGCAAGCCAAGCGATTCCTCGAGAAATTCATTCACATATCCGATCCGAAACTCGGGGGGAACGTCTTCTCTTGCGGCATCGGACAAGGCAACCTTGAAATCGATCAAGCCCGTCCAGCGTTCCGCCAGTTTCCGGATTCGATCCAGGCAGTAGATATCTTCCATTGTTCGTACGCCAAAGATCAGCACGCATTTTCGGTCCATGCGTTTCCTGGCCGCGTCCTCAAGAATGCTCAGGACCGGAGCCAGACCTGAGCCGCCCGCAACACAAAGCATCGGCCGCGTTTGCGAGCGCAGGTAAAAGCCGCCGCCTGGCCCTGAAACTTCCAGTGTCTGTCCCTCAAGTTCGCCCGAAAACAATTTTTCTGTGAAGGCGCCGCCGGGTGCCTTTCGGATGAAAAAACGGACCTTCTTAAGTCCATTGTTGGCCGGTCGATGGGCAAAGGAGTAGCAGCGCGCCATGGACATATTCTGTATCTGAACCAGCGCAAATTGGCCGGCGAGAAACTGTATGGACCCGTCCAGCTCAAGTTCCACTTCAAGAATATCGTGTGTCAGGTGCTGCGTTTTCACAATCCTGCCGCGGGTTTCGACGCGCGACGGAATAGTGGATGAATCCGGCAATTCAATTACGGTCCGAGCGCGTGTGGGTCGCGCCTGGCACGCTAGGATTATGCCGGCCTCGCTCTCCTGCTCCGAAAGTACTCCGGGCATATGATTCAGAAGCGCGACTTCCCCAGCGACCAGCTTGCACTTGCAGCTTCCGCAGGTGCCTGCCGCACAACCGTAAGTTAATTTGACCCCACACCTCAGCGCTGCGCCCAGAATCGTTTCGTCCGCCTCCACCGGGAAGCTGTCGCCAGCGGGTAATACTTCAACCTGCATTGACCCAGTCGCGGGCAGAATGTCCACAGAGCTACGGCCCCTGCGTATCAGAGGGCCGACAGTGTTCTGATCTTGAATGCTCATTAACCTGGCTTAGTGCAAGAGTGACTCAAATAAAGCTCCCTTTAAAATCACGCATAATTAATAATTTTTCTAACCCGACCATTTCTCCCGTCCTCGCTTTGCGCTGGTTTTTTCGGACGCTTGATTAGCGATGCGTCTGCATCCTGCTAGGATTCTTCCGGGAACAGGGTGTAGATGATTAGCGCGGTGTGAAAGATTGGACGCCGGAGTGAAGCGAGTAAATACGCCTTACATGATTCGTCGCATCAGGAAATGCAATAAGCAGCATTTCAGGTGCACCCGGGCCTCTATGGAATCCTGATATCTGTCCCGAATCAAAGGCAAATCGGCACGTGTTCATCTGCGAGTGGCATTGATGGGCGACGACAGCACCGCGTTTCAGGATGAGACTCAAATGCAGGACTGGCACATTTCCCAGACCGCGTCGTACTTGGTCCACCTGCACCCAAGCGTTTCAATGCAGTGGCATTACCTCGGCAAAAACCGCTCAGTGCCCGCGTCCCTCGCCTAGATCGTGGTGGCGTTGATCTTGTGCGAAAGCGGATTTCGCGACTCACGCCCTAGAGTCGGCTC
>JBFJJV010000205.1:0-3748 GCA_041635265.1 Panacagrimonas sp. | reverse complement strand
GTGCTGTTGCGCAAACTGGCCGAGATCATCGATCAGTCCCGAGCACGTTTGCCAGTGTGGACGCTCGCCTATATTCCCGAAACGGCTGACGAATTAAGGACAGCCCTGACGGGCTGGCTGCGCCAGAATTCCGGTGCCTTGCAGGGCGTGGGCGCGGACTTCGCCCGCGCCCTTGCGCACATACTGATTGGCATGGTGATTGGCGCCTTGCTCGCCTTGAGCGAGGCGATGAACGTGGTGGGCCGGCGGCCGCTGGCATCTGCTCTGATTGAACGAACGGTGCGACTGAGCCGGTCTTTTCGGCGCGTGGTTTTTGCCCAAGTCTGGATCGCCGCGCTCAATACCGCCCTGACCGCCTTGTATCTGGTTGTGGCACTTCCGCTGATGGGGGTCGATCTGCCCCTAACGAAGACGCTGATCGCGGTGACTTTTGTCTGCGGCCTGCTGCCGGTGCTGGGGAACCTTATTTCCAACACCATTATCGTGGTGGTCAGCCTGAGTCAATCACTGATTGTGGCGATTGGATCCCTGACTTATCTGATCGTGATTCACAAGGTCGAATACTTTCTCAACGCCCGAATTATCGGTTCACGCATCCGTGCGCGCGCTTGGGAAATGCTGGTCGCCATGATTTTCATGGAAGCGGCCTTCGGTGTTGCGGGTCTGATCGCCGCACCGATCTATTACGCCTACCTCAAAGACGAGCTCAACGATCGCGGCCTGATCTGATATCTGCTTTCGTATTTTGCGCTTAGAACCGATCTTAACCATTTTCCGGCGAGTCCAGGCTACGGCGGATAATTCTGGCCAGGGCACCTACAGTATCGGGTGAAAAATAAGTGCCATGAACACCCGGAATTGTGGCGAATGAATATCGACCGGGGCTTTCACGCTCGAACCTAAGCGCGTAGCCCGGATCTGAGTTTTCCGGATTCATATGGCTTTCCTTGCCGAAAATTATTGTCAATGGTCCGGTGGAAGGCTTGAAATTGGGATGCTCGAGCAAGATCAGTTCGGACTCTCGGCTGTGCCG
This sequence comes from Panacagrimonas sp., assembly GCA_041635265.1. GTDB lineage: Bacteria > Pseudomonadota > Gammaproteobacteria > Nevskiales > Nevskiaceae > Panacagrimonas. The sequence goes on along the minus strand of JBFJJV010000205.1, from coordinate 2,715 downwards.
CTCTGACAATTGCCTGGCAGCTTCTTCGATGATGATCGCGCCCTGGCAATTGCCTCCGAGAATCAGGCGGCCGGTCGGCTGCTTCTCGGCAATCTCCTCAGCGTACCAAGCGCCGAGTAGCGCGATATTGTTTGGTGTGTATTCCATCAGCAGATGACCTGAGCGCATGCCGGTCACAGGAAAGTCTTCACCGACGGCGGCGGCCAAATTTTTCAGCTCATTGAAGGACTGGCAGCACCAGAACAGCGACTGCCCCAAACCCTTGGAGTTTCTCGTGAATAGAAATGCGTCAGAGCGAATCTGTGTGCCTGTCCATGACACCAGGGTTCGATGAAGGCCGATCTTCAGCTCCTCAGCCCATACTTCGGAGACCGTTGCCTCCTGCGGACGGGATTCCGAGAGTTCTACGGCCAGACGACGCACAGACGAATAACGGTATAGCGAAGACAGCTTCAGTTCAGTAGCGAGGCGCTCCTCCATCATTAGCAGTGCCTGGAAGGCATTGAGAGAATCCGCGCCTAGGTCCAGAAAAAAGTCGGATTCGCGGGGAATTCGGGAGCGCTCCAGGATTTTCCGCCAGACTTCATCGACGATGGTTTCAATCCATGCGTGGGGCTCGTTTTTGTCGGCGGAAGACGGTAATACCGTGTGCAAGGGTTCCCCCGGCTCCTTGAGAAGCGCCTGGCGATCGACTTTGCCATTCGCAGAAACCGGAATCCGATCAAGAAGAAAATACGTAGCGGGGACCATCGCCGGCGGCAGAATGTCCAGCAGCGCGTATCTGAGTTGCTGCGCCGACGGCGCCATTGCCCTGTCCCTAAACACAATATGCGCGATCAGGGACACCACCTTCTTATTTCTGATCCGAGGGCTGACGAGCGCCGACATAATATTCGGCAGTCCGTTCAGAGCGCTTTCAATCTCACCCAGCTCGATGCGTTGTCCGTTGACCTTCAGTTGGTGATCCATGCGGCCGAGAAAATAAATCAGTCCGTCTGACCCCATTCGGGCAAGGTCGCCAGTTCGATATACACGCTCGGTCGTATGTCCGGGAGTCTCCATCTGCACAAATTTTTGAACGGTTAATTCCTCATCATTGAGGTAGCCCCGGCCAAGGCAGGCCCCGGCAAGACAGAGTTCCCCGGATACCTCAAATGGGGCAGGACGAAGATGTGCGTCCACGATATAGGCGCTAATATTCGGCAGCGGCCTGCCAATCGGAACATGGCCGCGTTGCCCGGCAGCGACTTCATAAAAAATGCTGCCGATGGAAGCTTCTGTCGGGCCATAAGTGTTGAAGATGCGAACTTTCGGGCGAAGTGATTTGAACTCGGCCACATCCTGCGCATCTATCCTGTCTCCTCCGATCAGAATTGCCCGAAGCTTGACGAGGTAACGCTTTGGATTTCGTTTCGAGCGTAAATGTTTTAAAAAATGACTGAAGACGGTGGGGACAAAATCTGTGATTGTCACCCCGTATGTTTCGCACAAGCGCAAAAGTTCGGCAGGTTGAGCCAGCGTCTGGCGGTTGGCAATAATAATTTTCCCGCCGTTGATCAGTGGCCAGAAGTATTGCCAGATCAGTGAATCGACGGTCGAAGGCGCTGTCGCCAGTACAACATCATCGCGCGGGGAGCCCAGGAGTTCAGTCATCGCGTGAAAGCGGTTGAGTATTCCTGACTGAATATTGATGGCGCCCTTGGGCGTGCCGGTAGAGCCAGATGTGAACAGACAGTACATCGGCTGGTCACAAGGAGGTTCAGAGTCTCGCTGAAGAAAGGGAGGCTTGTCCTCGGCGCTGGGGCATGCGTTCCGAATGGAAATGCACGCTATTCCAGATTCGCGGTATCGGCTGACTTTGTCAGCCTCGGCGATCATGACCTTAAATGGCACACCAGACAGAATTTTCTCGGCGCGTCTTTGCGGCCAGTGCGGATCAATCGGAATAAATGCTGCGCCAATGCGCATCACGGACAGTTCTGCAATCAATAGGGCAGCCGAGCTTGGCAGGCTCAGTGGTACCCAGTCGCCGCCTTGGACGCCATATTCTCGCAGCTGCTTTTCGAGCGCATTTGCGGCATTTGCCAGCGCAAGATAGGTCCAATGCTGATCGTCGCAGATCAGTGCTGGCTGATGTGGCCTGACCTGAACTTGATCGGCAAACAGGGCTTCAATACGGCGACTTAGGGGAAAGTCACGCGCCTCACCCTGTCCGGCAGCGAGGACCGCCATCAGTTCCTTCCTGGTCATTCGCCGCAGCTCGGAGATGCTCTGATCAGGATGGCGAAGCATCAGAGTCAGGCTGTCCTCGTAGGAAGCTGCCGCACGTGCAAGGCTCGCTGCACTGATCACATTTTCTTTGGCAACCCAGCTAAGAGCCATCTCATTGTCGATTCGTTCTATATAAACTGACAAATCGCGGTCGGCGCGCGGCAAGATGAGCCGCTCATGAGTTATTCGCAATTGTCCTGATTGTCGAGCCATCAGGTGCGGTGACCAGACGAGCGAGATCGGGGTATATGGAAGCTGGCTCGCGTCGTGTTCGCGACGAAGATTTCGGATGGCCAGAGTAGAGGGAAACCACTCGAACCTGACGAGATCGTCTAACTCCTGGCAGGCCGATTTAAGCAAGTGCCGCAAAGTCGAATCCGCGGGATTGTCTGCTCGGACAAGGCCATTATTGACGAAGTATCCAACAACAGAATCGAAGCGAGG
>JBFJJV010000204.1:0-3801 GCA_041635265.1 Panacagrimonas sp. | reverse complement strand
GGACTTGAATTTCGGCACATCGTTTGGGTCCAGGTTCCACTCGGCGGTGCTGATCTGTTGCTGCGCGGCATACTGCTCCGGCGTGATTCGATTTTTCAAAAGGAACCGACAGTACTCTTGGGGCACGCCTCGCTCGTACTTCGGTCGAAAAAGATTCAGCATGAGATTCTGTTCGTCTTGGATTCGTTGCTGGGCGTCTCGACTCGGACAGCGCGCCCTAAGTGAATTGGCCCTTGTCCTGGCTGCAGGAATTGATTTGAATGTCCCGCCCTATTAGCGCTTCTTGCTCTGTTATTCATGCCGGGGCGGCGCATAGTTTCTTGCAAAGCGGTGCATCACGTCTTCCACCCAGACTGTCACCCGGGCCTCTGGCGCCGGAATCAACAAATCCCGAACAACTTCGTTCGCGCTGGTCGAATGAAAGGGCATTTGTACACCACCACCGGGACTGCGCGCGGGCTGACCAAACCATCGGTTTTCCATGTGTCGAATTTCCAATGAGAACCAGCCTCCGCCACCCGCAACGTGGTGGGCGGCCGCCAGTGCCCGCTGCTGAACCAGAGCAGGATCGACGTACATAAACTGGAATCCATGAGGGTCTCTGGAACGTGGATTCTCCAGGCCTGCTGATATGGCGACGAATCCGTCGTCAAATGACGCGTACTGAACGTTTTTGGAAGTCAGCCCCCGATAGTGAGTGCCACCCGAGGGATCAAAACCGCTTCGCAATTCGCAGAGCCCCAATTGATGCAGTTCCAGGAAAAGCTGGTCCAGATCGGTTTGTTCGTCCCGAATCGGGATCCGACGCGCAGGCTGAGGCAAGAATGCGAAGGCCAACGACGGCTCTTGTTGAAAGCCGCGTGCAACCATGTTCGCGGCGGCGAATCGGTCTTGAACCAATTGGCTGAATTCCGCTTCAGGAATAGCAGATCGGGCTTGTTCCAGTTGCCTCAGCCCTCGAATGATGGCCGTGCCCAGCGAATGTGGGTCGGTGAACTCATCCCGGAAAAACCCAGCGCTGTAGTCTTCGACGACGCGCTGGAAAGCCTCTTGCTTCGGCTCTTTTGGGCCGCTTTCAACGAATGCAAGTATTGGCTTTCGGGCCGCCACAGCCGCCTCGAATTCTTGCTGGGTGACTGATTTGCCAGGGATAGGCTCGAAGCCGAAGCGTTCGCCGAGCAGAAGGACGTAGACGTCGCTTTGTTCGACTTCCGTCGTGCAGGCTACTTCCGAGGCATAGGGTCTGGCCCCAAAGGTTTCACACATCACGGGGCGGTCGCCGAGCAGTTCGCAGGCTTCTCGGGCTGCTTCTCGATACGGCTCGAAACCGCTGACCACAGAGCTGATAAAAATCTTGCGCATAGCGACAGTTTATCTGCGTCTACGCGTCTCAGGATCGTGCGCGTGGAAAGGGTCAGTATGTAAGGCGGGCGTGCGGAAACTTATACGGAAAGGGGCTAAGAGGGAATAAGACGCCATTATCGCGTCTAAGAACTATAGCCGATATGCGCGATTCCTTACCCAAACAGAGTACATACCATGATAGTATGTATTATAGTACGTAATTAGCTGGAGACCTGTCATGGCGCGCGCTGGCGTTTACAAATGGGATGTCAAGGAGGCCCGAGATAAGCTCGTTGAACGAGGGCAGAATCCGTCGATTGATGCCGTGCGCATGGCTCTCGGCAATACGGGATCGAAAACCACAATTCATCGGTATTTGAAGGAGTTAGAGGCAGATGAAAGCGCTTCAGTCAGCACCCCCGAAGGGCTCAGCGAGGCTCTTCGTAGTGCGGTGAGCCAGCTGGCAACGCAGGTACGGCAGGAAGCGACCCAGCAACTCCAGGAGGCAACAGAGCGCCACAAAACGGCAAAAGAGCAGTTCCGTACTGATTTGACCGCCGCCCAGCAAGAAGCATCTCAATGGCGAGAAAATTTTGAGGACGCTGAGATGAAGCTGGGTGAGCTTTCTGTCGATAACCGAAAGCTCCAGGAAGCAGTGAAAAATGCCGAGGCAGCAAACCAGCGCCTCGCGGATCAACTGAAGGCCGCGCAGAATCTGGCAGACGAGCAAGCTAAACACCTCGATTCCAGCGATCGCAAACACGAACAATCCAGAGAAGCGCTGGAGCATTTCCGGGCCATGGCCCGTGAGCAACGCGAGCAGGACCAACAGCGGCATGAAGGTGAGGCTCAAACCCTCCAGGCAGAGCTCCGAATCGTCCGGGACTCCCTAGCAGACAAGCAGTCACGGATGATGGCGGTCACTAAGGAGGCTGCAGCAATGAGCAGCGAACTCGCCGGACTAAGGAAGGAGCTCCCTGAAGCAAAAGGGCTCGCCACGAGTCAGGGGAAAGAACTTTCAAAGCTCAGGGAGCAGTTGGGTGCAGCAAAGGCCAGGGCTGAATCGAGCCAAGTCGATGCCGAGAAGGCCGTAGTCAATGTCGAAAAGCTATCAGGGGAATTGGAAGCCAGTCTTCGTCGGGAGCAAGATCTGCAAGTCTCAGCTGCCAAAGATGCTGCGAGGGCCAGCATTCTTGAGCAGCGATGTGCGGACATTGAAAAATCTCTCGAATATGCTCGCCGAGACCTAGACCAAGCTCGAACTGAATTGCGTGAAAGGCAGGCGGGTAAAGGTTCCTGAAAACCTCTCAATCTCAACCACTTACATAAACAGTGTCACTTTTTTTCCAGTTTCCCGGCCGGCCCTCATGAAGGTGTGAGAATCAAAGCAGGCGTAGTAGTTCGGCGTCTCTGCGATCACGATGATTTGCCCGGGAGCAAGCGCTTGCCATAGCCTCGAAAATAAGTCGACTTGCTCAGATTCTGTCATGTGCTCGACCACACCGACGAGCAGAATGATCGAATTTGTTCTCAGGTGACTGAGCGCGCATTGGACCATCTCTTCGGCCGACGTGTGGTGAACCCTGACGTTGTCGGCACCGAAAAGGGACATTCTTTTCTGCGAGGCCGAGACCTGATTGGCATCGATATCAATGGCGTCGACATGTTCGGCAAAATGAGACATTGCCAATGTCGAAGAGCCGCAGCCCGGACCAATTTCGAGAATATGCGCGCCTTTGAGCGGTGTGATCTGTTCAATCCAAGGCATCAGATAGCGAACCGCATTGTCATGGCGTTTGAAGACAACCGCGTCAATCTCCGACTTGAATTTCGGCACATCGCCCGGATCCAGGTTCCACTCGGCGGTGCTGCTCTGTTGCTGCGCCGCATACTGTTCTGGCGTGATTCGATTCTTCAATAGGAAAGGACGGCATTCCGTCGGCACGCCGCGCTCGTACATCGGACGAAATAGATTCAGCATAAGAGTCCGTTCAATTTAGTCAGGCAGATTGGATTCAGTGATTGCTGGCCCGACACGATCGGCGTGCTCAAACGGCGTCGAGCCTTATTGTTGCTTCTTCGGCATTTGCTTTGCCCGAGTGGATCCTCATCTAGGCTTGAGTGGCCGGAAGGAGGGCATTTTCAAAGGGAGCGCCATTGGGCCATATCTATCTTGTTTGAGATGTGTATGAGACTTTACATAATATTCAATGCGTCCTTTTTGAGCAAAACTCGAAACGGAATGAAGGCGATCCGAGGCCAGCCCCAATGTCCCATAAGACCGGTAGCCATCTCAATCTTTTTATCGTCGGCTAGATCTCGCCCAAAACATTCCCCCCGAGGTCGCGTGCGGCTGCCAAGCCTGAGGCCTGAGCAAGACGTGATGTCGCCATCGGCCATCGCTCACGGAAATTGCCTCAGAATATTTCAGAGGTATCGAAAATATGGGCGCTTTAG
>JBFJJV010000203.1:0-3822 GCA_041635265.1 Panacagrimonas sp. | reverse complement strand
GCCGCTCGCGACTACACTCTGGAACGCAAGCAGTTTGGTCGTCCACTGGCCGCGAATCAGCTGATTCAGAAAAAGCTTGCGGACATGCAGACGGAAATCAGCCTTGGTCTGAACGCGGCGCTGCGCGTGGGACGTCTCCTGGATGAAGACTTGGCTGCCCCGGAAATGATTTCGCTGATCAAGCGCAATAACTGCGGCAAGTCTCTGGAAGTTGCGCGCATGGCGCGCGATATGCACGGTGGCAACGGCATATCAGACGAATACCACGTGATTCGCCATGTGCTGAATCTGGAAGCGGTGAACACCTACGAAGGCACGCACGATATTCACGCACTGATTCTTGGCCGTACTCAGACCGGCATTGCGGCGTTCTGACATGCGGTTGCCGCCTGTTAAGACTGGGTGAAGTCACGGCAGGCGATCAGGCTGAGACACGGATCAGAGTAAAGCGGATTCGCGTCGATACCGCAGGAGGCAGTAATCAGTTCGGTAGGGCGCTATCGATCATGTGATTGATGAAGCGGATCACTCTGTCCTGATCCACATTTGCAAAACGCATCATGACGATCATGTGCGCCTGTCCTACTAGGATGCGTGCAGCGTCTTCCGCATTCACAGTAGAGAGTACCGTGCCGGTTTTTCGGCCATCCTCAATCATTTTCTGAAAGAGGCTGATGATATGTTCCTGCACTTCAACGTAATGCGGCCACATGTTCTCACGAATCGACGTGCTCCAGTCCAGCCAGACTTTCATGTGATGGGGCTGATTGTCCACTCGAGCCTGAAAGACGTGGAAAATTTTCAGCATCCGATCACGTACGGAGTCCGCCGCATTTCCGCTGTCGACCACGGCGTATAAGAATTGCTCCGTCTCACGAAGCACGGCATCGACCAGCTGCTCGCGGGAAGGAAAATATTCAAATACGGTGGCGACGGACACCTGTGCCAGGCGCGCAACGTCGGCATGACCAGCACGCGCAGTCCCGCGCTCGGCAAAAGCGGTAATCGCACAGTCGATCAGTTGCCGAGTGCGCGTTTCACGATCCATGCGTCGACGGGGAGGTTGTTTGGAGATTCTTGGTTTCTTCATTGAACGCAACAATAACAGTGGGGCGTGGACCGGGGTTGTCGAACATCAGGCAGGTCGGTCTTTTTTATCGGCTTTTCAAAGGCTTTCGTCACTGGCTTCCTTCTCCGAATATTTGCGGGCCTACCGTTTGTCGGCGTGACTGTTGACAACATTGTCAATAAGGAGTGAAGTCTACCCCTAGACCTCGCTGACGAGGCTTTGAGGAGATATGGAACATGACCGAAGGTAAGCAGTCCGCAGCAGGCTCTGAACCGGTCATTCGTCTCGCCTCGAGTCCGGCTAGGCGCAGAAGACATTCAGTCGATTCACTTCAGTACTGTTGTTAATCAGGAGAGCCTTCCATGTCCGCAAATATAGAGTCCGTCCTAAATTCTGCTCGGGAGGCCAGCGTCCCAAAAGAACGCAAGATGTTCAACGTCGGGCCAGTCGCTATCGGATGGGGCTTGCTGCTGGCAATATACGCCGGCTTTCGTCTTTATCAGGGAGCGTATTCTTTTGAATACGGACTCGATGCGACTGCACCCGAGTTTGCCACTTACTGGGGTACTCTTTTCAAGATCGAAGTACCACTGATTTTTGGAGCGGGCGTTTGTATCTGGATGTACTTGTGGCTGACCCGCGATCGAGAGATGCACAAGATGACCGGCGAGACTGAACTCAAGCGCTATTTCTCGCTCATCGCCTGGTTCATGATGTATACATTCTCCTTTCTCTGGATTGCCAGTTTCTTTGGCGAGGGAGATGCCACCTGGCATCAGACCGTGATCCGGGATACCGCGCTGACACCCAGTCATATCGTCGTGTTTTACGCCTGCGTGCCCATGTATATCGTGTTTGGCGTAAGCAGCCTTCTCTACGCGACGACGCGTATTCCGGCGTTTGCTCGCAGTTATTCGGTCCCACTGATCATGGCGGTGCTCGGCCCCGGCCTGATATTGCCGAACCTCGGATTTAATGAGTGGGGTCACGCCTTCTGGATGACCGAAGAAATCTTTAGCCACCCCTTGCACTGGGGCTTTCCCGTCCTTGGTTGGACTGGCCTTGCGCTTGGGGGCCTATTTATTCAGGTCATCGGGCGAATGGCAGTGTTATTCAAGGAAGTAGGCGGCCCGCCAGAAAACGCTGGGCAGAATGCTCTGAACTGATCCGAGCATTCGTTTCACCCTGGCGCCTAATCGGCGGCGGCATAGCCTGAATCATTCCGAGCGGGCCTCCCCCCCGCGCTAACCTGCGCCCTGCGTTCGAAGCAGGGCGCGGGGCTCCTTATCCGTTTGGCACAGAAATCAGAGTAAGTTAAATAATGAATGATAACGATCGAGCGATACTCAAAGTCGCTGAACTATCGCCCAAAGCCATAGGTTGGTCTCGCACGCTGGACGTCCTCATCATCATTGTCTCGGCCTTTCTGATCTGGTCAGTCTCACACATCAGCTTCCTGCTGCTGGGCGGAGACTGGGATTTTTTCATCGATTGGAAGGATCGCCAGTATTGGGTCCTGTTGATGCCGCTCACCACCATCATCATGGCGGCGTCGTTTCAGGCCATCTTCTGGAAGCTGTTTCGACTGCCGGTTGGTGCCACAACAAGTGTACTGCTGCTGCTGCTGGGGACCTGGATCGTGCGCTATCACAGTTGGCAGGGGCTGGCCTATTTTCCGCTGAGCCTGGTGGTGCCGGGCACCTGCCTGCTGGGTGCAATAGTGCTTGACGCCGTTCTGGTGCTCTCGCGTAGCTGGCTGGTCACGGGTGCTTTTGGCGCTGCCCTTTATGGACTTCTGTTTTACCCGGCCAACTGGATCTACATGGCCGGATATTTTCAGCCAGTAGAGCATATGGGCGAGATGACGTCCGTTGCCGACCTGATTGGCTATACCTTTCCCCGCGCCGGAACGCCGGAGTACATCCGCATCATTGAACGCGGAACTCTGCGCACATTTGGTGATACCCCAACATGGGTTTCAGCGTTCTTCGCCGCCTTCGCCTGTATTTTTCTCTATTACTTATTCTGGGGAATTGGGATTCTTGCCTGCAACGCGAAATTCTTCGCGGTAGGTCAGCGTTTCAAGTCGATTTACGGGGCCAAGACCGAGGACAGCACGAAACAAGGCAATGTGATTCGGTCTGGAGCAGATTCATGAGCGCGGCATGGGTGTCTCCGCTGCGCCTGAGTCTGCTCTCGATGCTCATGGTCTTAACAGTGTTTGGCCTGGTGCCTCAACCGGTCGCTGCACATGGAGAGCGTGCCACCGAGCCTTATATACGCACTAGGACGGTACACTGGTATGACGTGACTTGGTCCAAAGCAGAAATAGGTGTTTCGGAAAACGTGACGGTCGAGGGGAAGTTTCATTTATTCTCCGACTGGCCAGATGCGGCCTCCAAGCCTGAGCTGAATTTTCTGTCGAATGCCACGCCGGGTGCCGTCATGACCCGTGTGGAATCCTATATCAATGGGATGCCCGCGCAGCAATCTGTCCGCAATCTTGAGATTGGCGGCGATTACAGCTTTAAATTGGTCATGAAAGGCCGTATTCCCGGACGCTGGCATCTGCATCCGGTACTGAACGTCCACGGCGCCGGTCCTATTGTCGGACCGGGTCACTGGGTGAATGTTGTCGGCAGCGCAGCCGATTTCAAACTTCCCATCACCACGATGACGGGTGAAGTGATCGACGACCTTCAACATTATGGCGTGGCCCGGGTACAGCTTTGGCAGGGTGGATTCGCCTTGCT
>JBFJJV010000202.1:0-3833 GCA_041635265.1 Panacagrimonas sp. | reverse complement strand
GGTCAGCATGGGCGGCAATGTTTCTGGTTATGCGGCTTATTTTGACGGTGCGACGCGCGCGGATTGTTCGCCGATGTGGGACTACTGGATCGCGGGGGAAGGGGTTCACAATCTGACCGAGGAATATAACGGGGCCAAGGCGGTGGCTGCGGCCCTCGAGGTAACTGGCACTGCAGGTCTGAGCGCAGACGAACTGGAAGATTTTGAGCTGGCAAAGCAACTGATTCTTGAAGTCGACGAAGAAAATGGCGGTAGCTTTGATCAAGTACCCGAGCGCTATCGGGAAATCACCAATGTCAGCAACGTCGGCAATCTTGCCTATCTCAAGGGCGCGGTGATGACCCACGGCACGCAAGACACGACGGTGCCTTACGACCAGAGTCAGCAGATGACTCGGGCCTTGCGTCTCGTGGGCGTGCCAAGCTATTTCTATACCGTCACCGGAGCTGGCCACGCCTGGGAAGGCGACCCCAGCCTCCAGGTCATCAAGCTGGCTTTGGGTGAATTGGTGCGGATTCTGGATGGCGGCACCGTCGAGAATGGCGATATGACAGTTGCCGGGCCTTGATTATCGCCCCGGGGGCTTGGGGCCAACGATTAGTCCGGCAACGCGTCTACCAGCTGCTGCGTCCTCTGGCCGCGCTGGCCCGGGTCGGCGATCGCTGCTATCTCATCGATGACTTCACGTTTCAGGTGTGGGGCGAAGCTATTGATGAAGGCATACATATAGCCACGCAGAAACATGCTGCGGCGAAACCCGATGTGGGTGGTACTACGCTCAAACAAATGATCGGCCCGCAGGGCGACCAGGTCGGAGTCCTGCGTCTTGTCATACGCCAGGTCGGCCACAATGCCAGCGCCCAGGCCCAGTCGAACGTAGGTTTTGATGACATCGGCGTCCACGGCGGTGAGCACGACGTCCGGTCTCAGGCGATGAGCGGCAAAGGCCTGATCAAGTTTGGAGCGGCCGGTGAAGCCGAACGTATAAGTAATTAGCGGGTGCTCGGCCAAGGCCTGCAGCGTCAGTTTTGCGCTTTTTGCCAGCGGATGATCGGGGCGCACCAGTACCACCCGATTCCAGTGATAGCAGGGCAGCATCACCAAATCATCAAATAACTCCAAGGCTTCAGTGGCAATCGCGAAGTCCGCCTGGCCGTCGGAGGCGAGCTTGGCGATCTGTGGTGGCGAGCCCTGATGCAGATGCAGCGTGACCCGAGGAAACTGCGCTCTGAAGCGCTGGATGATCGGTGGCAGGGCGTATCTGGCCTGGGTGTGCGTTGTGGCTATGGACAGATCGCCCGTATCCGACCGCCGGAATTCCTCGGCAATATTCTTGATGTTCTCCACTTCCAGCAGCAGCCTGCTGCTGTACTCAAGAATGCGCTGCCCCGCAGGCGTGATCTCCGCCAGATGCTTGCCATTGCGGACAAAAATGCTCACGCCCAATTCCTCTTCCAGCATCCGGATCTGCTTGCTCACGCCGGGTTGGGAAGTGAATAGGGCTTCGGCGGCAGCCGTGACATTGAGTCCTCTACGGGCCACTTCCTGAATATAGTGCAGCTGACGAATCTTCATGAGGATCTCTTTAGTCGAGTCAGACCAATATATCTAACTGATATGAATAATGGCCCAGTTAGATCCGAAAAACAGACAAATGACGGTCGACTTCAAGGTTTGCGCGAATTTCCTGTTTTATAGCGACTCTGTTTTTGATGACGACCGGTTTTTGTACGCCTGTGCCAAGGTCTCGGAATTTAACGGACCGCCAAGGCCATGGTGGGGTATGAAGAAGTGAGCGCAGCGACTGTCATAAAGCTGTAACAGAGCCTTCATACCCTCGTAGCCTCAGTTGAGCATGATTTGCCCCGAGTTAATCCAATATCAACATCGAAGAGGCAGCAACACATATGAAATATTTCTTTGCCAAGAAGCTCGCATTAGTCGCTATCGCGGCCAGCAGCATTGCAGCCATGAGCGTGCACGCTGCAGTCGATCCGGCGCTGCCCGAGTACAAACCGGCATCCGGCGTCTCTGGTAATTTCAGCAGCGTCGGCTCGGATACCTTGAACAATCTGATGACCCTGTGGGCGGAGCAGTTCAAGAAGTTCTACCCCAACGTCAATATTCAGATTCAGGGTGCGGGCTCTTCCACGGCGCCGCCGGCACTGACCGAAGGCACGGCCAATTTCGGTCCCATGTCACGTGCCATGAAAGATCAGGAAATTCAGGCCTTCGAACAAAAGCATGGCTACAAGCCGACGGGCATTGGAGTCGCCATCGACGCACTGGCTGTGTTCGTCAACAAGGACAATCCCATCGAGGGCCTTTCCATTCCCCAGGTCGATGCGATCTTCTCGGCCACCCGCACCTGCGGCAAGCCCAAGGACGCCGCACGTTGGGGCGACATTGGCATGAGCGGGTCTTGGTCCTCCAAACCAATTCAGCTTTATGGGCGCAACTCGGTATCGGGCACCTATGGCTACTTCAAGGATGTGGCTCTGTGCAAGGGTGACTACAAGGCCACCGTCAATGAACAGCCGGGTTCGGCCTCGGTAGTACAGTCGGTTTCCACCGGTCTGAACGCCATTGGTTATTCCGGCATCGGTTACAAGACCTCTGGAGTCCGCGCACTGCCGCTGGCCAAGAAAGAAGGCGATGCCTTCGTGGAAGCTAATCCGGGAAATGCTACCAACGGCACCTATCCTTTGTCCCGCGTCCTGTACGTCTATTCCAACAAGGCACCGAACAAGCCCCTGTCGCCGATGGAGCGGGAATTCTTCAAGATGGTGCTCTCCCGGCAGGGCCAGGAAGTGGTCGAGAAAGACGGCTACGTGCCTCTGCCGGCAACGATTGCCGCTAAATTTCTATCTCAGCTCGGCATCCAATAAGTCTAAAGCGATATTCACACACATAGATCAGCAGACCGAAAATTTTTCAGGGAATCATTAAATTGAACAAAATCAGCAAGACTTTGGTAGTCGCAACTGCGCTGCTCAGCGCCAGCAGCGTGGCTTATGCGGACCTCGCCGAAACCAAAGGTGGTGTCACAATCCGAAGCGAGGACGGTCGCTTTGAAGCCAAATTCGGCGGACGCATTCATCTGGATGCAAATATTCCGCTGAATGACGATGCCGACAACAATGCAGAAGGCATTGGAGATCAGACCACAGACATCTATTTTCGTCGCGCGCGCCTGACCCTGACCGGCAAGGCCTATGGCTGGAGTTACAAATTCGAAAATGACTTCGCCGGTCAATCCGAAGACAGCGGTAGCGGGTTTCGCGAAATGTGGATTGGGACCAAGCTCGGAGCCGCAAATCTTCGGGTCGGTCAGGCCAAGCCTTATCGCGGCATGGAAGAGCTGACCAGCTCAAACGAAGTCAGCTTCATAGAGCGTCCGTTTGCCAGCGCCACTTCGATCTACGGCGATCGTCAGTACACGACAGGGCTATTTGTTGACGGCAGTCGTGATCGATGGGGCTGGGGCTTGTCCGCATACAACTTGCGTGCTGGCGATGGCCCTGAAACCGACGGCCTGGGCGCCTCTGGTCGTGTCTACGCTCTGCCGATAATGTCTGATACAGGCCTGCTGCACTTGGGGCTGACCGCCAGCATCGACAATCCGGCCAACCAGTACTCGGTTGCACCCTCCAGCGCACGTTACGCCGGTCGCAGTGGTCCGAAGCAGAGTTTTGCAGGTGTTGCTTCGACCGAGGATCAGACGACGGTTGGTGCGGAACTGGCTGGGCAAATGGGTCGGTTCACCGCTCAGAGTGAGTACGCCGCGGCCACGTTTTCTCAGCCGGTGGGCAATGATTTAGACGTCGACACTT
>JBFJJV010000201.1:0-3888 GCA_041635265.1 Panacagrimonas sp. | reverse complement strand
TGTCGGAGAAACTCAACGACAGGTATGAACGAATCATAGGGATGATGCAATAAGTGATCCTGTTCGCGAATGGCCGCGAACATATCGCCGGTCAGTGCTTTGTCAACACGCTGAATAAACGGTTCGTATTTCAGATCTGGCCGGTCCACCAGATCCGGCAAGGCCATCAGCCGCATCAGATTGACAGGACCGTTGGTTTGATAGACGTCACGATCGCTCAGTGAAAGCTCCTTCATCAGGTGGCGCCACATTGCTTCGGGACAATTGTGCGCGACCTCGAGCCGCACCGTCTTGCCCCACTGCCGTTGTGAGAGTTCATCTTCCAGCGCTTCCGCCAGATCCTTGGCTTCTTCTTCATCCACAAATAGATCGGAGTCACGCGTTACGCGGAATTGGTAGCAGCCACTGGCCTCCATGCCCGGGAAAAGGTCATCGACATAGGCGTGGATGACGCTGGAGAGAAAGACAAAGTCATTGGGCCCGCCGCCGCGGACATCGGACGGAATCTGAATCAGGCGCGGCAACGCGCGGGGTGCCTGCACAACTGCCAGGCCGGTGTTTCGACCAAAGGCATCTTTGCCCGAAAGCGACACAACAAAATTGAGGGACTTGTTGAGAATGCGCGGAAACGGGTGTGCCGGGTCTAGGCCGATCGGGGAAAGTACGGGCAGGAGTTCCCCGCTAAAATAATCGCGCAGCCACTTGTCCTGTTCTCGCGTCCATTCGGAGCGTCGAAGGAAGCGGATTTGCTCATGCTCCAGGGCGGGGACAACGACATCGTTGAACACGCGGTACTGTTCTTCGACTAGGGCATGGGCCTGATCGCTGATGGCGCTGAGCGCCTCGTGCGGCAGCATGCCGTCCGCGCCTCGCGGCGGCGCAGGGGCATCAGCCAATTCCTTTAAGCCGGCAACACGAATCTCGAAAAACTCGTCAAGGTTGGCACTGGAAATACACAGGAACTTGAGCCGTTCGAGCACCGGAATAGTCTCGTCCTTGGCCTGTTCCAGGACCCGGCGATTGAACTCAAGCAGCGACAATTCCCGATTGATATACAAATCGGAAGCTTGAAATTCGTGTTTCACAGCTACGTCCACAAGGTCTCCAACAGACGTTATTCAGGGGCGCCAGGCATTGTCGTGCCTAGCCTGAAGCATTCCTGTAACGCACACAATATCCGGCGTCAGAGGCGGGCGGTCAAATCTTGCCCCTCCTCTGGGCGACCAGGCCGCAAGCTTCAGTTCCTGCGCTACATCCGCGATAGGTCCAAATCGAGAATAAATTTGGTCGCGAAACGGACCCGCCTGGTGCAAGGTTTGCTTATCGCAGGTGGCTTGGCTTGTTCAGGCAGCGGTCGGATTCAAGCTGCTCCCTTTAGTGATTGCGCATAGCGATCACGCGATCGGGGTAGTCGCTGAATACGCCGTCGACACCGCGCTCCCTTAACAGCTTCATGTCGTTCGGGTGGTTGACGGTATAGGCGTAGACCTTCATGCCGTGGGCATGGGCGTCCTCGATCAAGCGCTTGTCGGCGAACTCCGCTGATACATTGAGCGCACGTGCACCTAGCTCGCGACCGCAGGCCGCCCAATCCAGGGGTACGCCGCCGACCAGCGCAGCAACAGGAATATCTGGCGCCGCTTGCTTGAACTCGTACAGTTCGGGGAGATGGAATGAAGACACCAGAAATTGATCTCTGCGCCAGCCGTCCTCAATCGCGTTTCGTAACAAGGTCGCAATCAACTGCCCGGTGCCCTCCGCACTTTTGATTTCAACATTGATGCTGACTCTGGCTTCGACTAGGCCGAGCACTTCACTTAGTGTGGGAATCTGCTGTCCTTCACCGGCATCCAAGCCGCGTAAATAGTTGAAACTGACATCACTGACGCGGCCTTCGCCATTCGTTGAGCGCTCCAGTCTCGTATCGTGAATTACAACCAATTCGCCTTCGCAGATCTGCACATCAAACTCGATCATTTCTGCACCCAAACGAATCCCCTTCTCGATAGAGAGCAGAGTGTTTTCCGGCGCGTGGCCGCGTGCGCCGCGGTGCCCGATGCAAAGAAAATCTGCAGGTTCTCTCATTGTCTGTCTCCCCCGATCCGCGCGCCTACGGTAAGTATCTTCATTGCATTGGTTCCGCCCGGCCCGGTGTAGTCACCCTTGGTCAAGAGCACCCGGTCCCCTTCAGCGATGACGTTCCGTTCCTGCAAGCAGGACACGGCCTCGCGCAGCGGCGCCAGATTGTCCAGCCTGCTTGGGACAAAGGCTACGGTGTGCACGCCGCGACAAAGACTCATGCGACGTCGCGTGCGTTCGTGTTGGGTCAGCGCATATATCGGGATATCGGCTTCGGTGCGCGACATCATCAGCGCGGTCGAGCCGGATTCGGTTAGGGATACAATTGCCTTGGCATTCATCTGGTTTGCTGTCCAGGATGCGGCTCTGGCAATGGCCTCGTCGGTTTTCTCGAAGTGTGTGCCGGTGGGCACGCGGAAATTCGCAGGCCGCAGGCGCAGACTCTTTTCAGCGCCCATGCAAACGCGAGACACCGCCTCAATAACTTTTACCGGGTATTTTCCCGTGGCGGTTTCTGCCGACAGCATGACCGCGTCGGTCCCGTCCATGACTGCATTTGCCACGTCCAACACTTCGGCCCGGGTCGGGATTGGGCTGTTGATCATGGATTCCATCATTTGCGTGGCCGTAATCACCATGCGATTTTTCTCCCGGGCCAGCTCGATGATCCGCTTCTGCCAGCCCGGCAACTCGGCATCTCCGATTTCGACGCCGAGATCGCCACGCGCCACCATGACGACGTCGCTGGCGTGAATCAGCTCATCCAGATTGTCCAGTGCCTCAGCGCGTTCTATCTTCGCCACCAGCTGTGCATGGCCGCCTGCGTCTCGCACCAGCCGTCGCGCTTCTTCCATGTCGGATGCGGTGCGAGGAAATGACACTGCGATAAAATCCGCATCCAGCGCCACCGCATGAATGATATCTTCACGATCCTTGTCGGTCAGAGCCTCAGCGGACAAGCCGCCGCCCTGGCGGTTAATGCCTTTGCGATTGCTCAGTCTGCCCCCCACTTTGACTTCGGCTTCTACGCGCGTGCCCGTAATCGCTGTCACTGCCAGGACGATGGCGCCATCGTTGAGCAGCAAAGTATCGCCAAGCTGCACGTCTTGAGGTAGTCCCTTGTATGCGCAGCCAACCACCTCAATGGTGCCGGCATTGGGGTCCAGCGCTGTATCGAGTGCAAAGGCCTGTCCTTCGATCAGATCAACGAAGCCGCCCACAAAATTCTCAGTGCGAATTTTCGGTCCCTGCAGATCGCACAGGACCCCTATGTCCTTCCCAAGCACCGCCGCGTGCTCTCGAACAGCCGACGCCCGCTTCGCGTGATCAGCGGCAATGCCGTGAGAGAAATTCAGACGTACGACATCAATTCCCGCAGCCAAGGCGCGCCGTAAAAGGCTGGGCTCGTCCGTGGCGGGCCCTAGTGTGGCGACAATTTTGGTCCGTCTCATATGTAATGCCCTTAAAATTCAGGATCAGCTTATAACGAAGATCCAGCACTTAGCTTTGCGAAGCTCGTCGATAAATCCGGATAAAGCGGCGCCGGCATTCTTTCCTCGACTAAGCAATTGTTCAAACTTGCTGTTTATTTGCCCGCCCGCCGCGCAAGACCATCCAAATGAGCCCGCCAGAAAAAGAAGAACTCACTGTAGATCAAGGGGATAGGACTTAATTTCTCAAATCCATTGACGCGTCTCTGTTGCTCTGTACAATTCGCCTCCCCGCTGACGACGCAGACGAAACAAACTGCCCTCGTTAGCCAGTTCATTAACAACTAAGCAAGTGATTTGTGTGGGTGCTCCTGTGTAC
>JBFJJV010000200.1:0-3922 GCA_041635265.1 Panacagrimonas sp. | reverse complement strand
GGCTGGGACTGTGACAATAGTCACCGACTCCAATGCCTGTCGCTCATTGCGAAACGCCCGGGATCGGGTGCAGCAGGGCATGAAAAAGGCACATTCGTCCTGGGAAGCGAGTGAGTTCAAAAAGGATCTGGCCAGCATCCATAGCCGCGGCACTGAGCTGGGCTGCTGGAGTGGCGGACCTCAGTAAAGCTTGGAGGCTTCGCGGCCACACGCCGTGTACGCGAATTTTATCTCTAAGCATCCGCGCTACTTTGAGAATATCTAAGGAATTCGAGCGCAATTCGGGCCATACGGATCCGCGCCAAAGTTGATCTGAAAACAAATTGCGGCGCGATTCTTCCGCCGCAATGGAGCTGGCCTGATTGTGTTGCCCCAATTTGCGGCTCCCTTCTTGCTGATTGAAAGCCCGGCAGTTGGCCCCTTCTGGCGATTGAGGAGCCCCCTCCAGAAGGGGCGGCGGGTGCCCGGATGACTGGCAAGGCCCCACATGGACCCAGGCTAATCGGCGACAACGGCCAAGCCTGCTACCCGGATCTTGCTCGTAAACAGCCGTTGCCCGATTCCCCTGCGGGAACTGCGGGTTAGACAAATCCTCACGGGTGGGCTAACGTGCCGTCCGCAGTCGTTTCAAGCAGTGCTTGTTCCGCGATTCTTTTGCAGTGCCCCGCTACACCAAGTTGGGACGCTTTAGCTTCCCGGCGAACGTTTCTTGAACGGATGCAACAAGTGGGCAATTCAGCCCACATATCATCAATTGTTCAGAGGAATGTTTCATGTCGAATGCATCGACCGGTGTAGTTAAATGGTTCAATGACGCCAAGGGTTTTGGCTTTATCACCCCTGAAGGCGGCGGCGAAGATCTCTTTGCCCACTTTAAAGAAATTCAGGGCACGGGCTTTAAGACCCTTAAAGAAGGCCAGCGCGTGGAGTACATCGCCGCGCGCGGTCAAAAGGGCATGCAGGCTACCCAGATCAAGCCGCTTTAATAGAAGTTATTGCGATTTGCTTTGATCGGAAGCCGCGACCGTATGGTCGCGGCTTTCTTTTTGCCTAGATATATCTCGAGATAGAATAAAGCGACGATCCCCGTCCTTACTTCAAAGTCCTAAATGCACTCGCAAACAGAAGCCAAGCCGCCGATCAATCTGCCGGCCACGATCCTGTTCTCCGTCAGCACGCTGCTGCTGTTCACGGTCTTCCCGGTTTACGCCTGGCACCATGACTTCTCTGGTGCGGCGTGGATTTTCTTTTTTGTTTTTCTGTTTGCCAGCGGGCTTTCAATTACCGGCGGCTATCATCGGCTGTGGTCACACCGCTCCTATGAGGCGCGTCTGCCCCTTCGGATTTTCTATATGCTTTTCGGCGCTCAGGCGCTGCAGAACAGCATTCTGATCTGGTCTTCTCTGCACCGGGTTCATCACAAAAACGTGGATCATGCTGAGCAGGATCCCTATTCCATCAAGCGTGGTTTCTGGTACGCCCACATGGGCTGGATGCTGCGCGATCAGCCCTGTCATGAGTTGGATTTTTCCAACGTAAAGGATTTGCAGCGCGATCCGGTGGTGACGTTTCAGCACCGGCACTATCTGGGACTTGCGCTGGGTATGAATATTGGCCTGCCGCTGCTGGTAGGCGTGGCCGTCGGTGATCCCTGGGGTGTGCTGCTGGTTGCGGGATTACTACGTCTGGTGGTGAATCATCACTTCACTTTCCTGATCAATTCAGCTGCGCACATGTGGGGGCGTCGCCCATACACAGAGGAGAATACGGCCAGGGACAATGACCTGATTGCCCTGCTGACCTATGGAGAGGGGTATCACAACTATCATCATCTGTTTTCCTGGGATTACCGCAATGGTATTCGTTGGTGGCAGGTTGACCTGACCAAATGGTGGATCGCCAGTTGGGCATTTCTAGGCCAGGCCAAAGATTTGCGCCGCGTGCCTGAGTTCAGAATTCGTCGCGCCATGGTGGAACGTCAATTTGCCCACGCTCAAGAAAGGTTGGCTGTCGCACGTCCGACCACGCGTCTGGAGACCGTCAGAAAGCTCCTGGAGCAGGAAATGGAGACATTCACAGCGACCATCAGCGAATGGACCAATTTGCAGACCGAGAAAATCGAGGCTGCGCGAAAGCAGATGGTCGACAAAGTTGTGGATAGTGTGACTGAGCATTGGGAACAGAGTGACGCGCGTCGCCGGCTCAGGCAGCTCGAAATTTCACTGCAAGATCAATATGCCCGTGTACGCCTTCTGCGCATGCAGACGATTTAGCTTTCGTTGTTCCGTTGGCCAGAATCGCGCACTAACTGTGCCAAGTGTTCTACAGACGCTTCGAATCTGAACCTGAGCCAAACAGAAAATTGCCGTTGATTCCGCAATCTGGCGCCGACTATCGCTAGGGCTGCTGTGACGCACCGTTCAGCTGTACTACCCATGTATCCGCCGCCTTATGCCCGATCATTTGTCCCAAGGTGTGAGGCGATAAGACGTTCATCCTGCGAGGCTGAAGACGGAGAGAAGTTATGATGAACTGGATCATTACAGGTGCACTGGCGGCGGTTTTCATGGCCGAGCTGTTTGATGCATGGGCTTTGCGCAGACTGTTCTCGCGGTGTCAGACCCTCTCGTCAAGCGGCCAGGGTAATCCCAGTTTATTACGCTGGTATGCAGACGGATTTCAACATTCCGTGGTGATGAGCACCTGGCTTGGCGGCAGTGCTCTATTGCTCGCAGTATTGGCTGTTTGTGCGCAGGCACACCCGGTTCTGATCATTGCAGGCTTGCTGCTTGCCGTGACTGCGTATATGGAACGCGAATTGGGTCAAAGCATGCGCAGAAAATTCCTTCTGGTGACCGCCGAAAATTAGGCCGCGGCGCTTTCCGTCTCGGACGAAACGGGCTCCGAGGACTTGGCCAGATTCAGCTGGTGGCAGATTTGTTCTTCTGACCAACAATAGGGCAGGCCGATCTTGTCCATCGCAACAAATCCAACATGGCCGCCGCGCTCTGAAATTTCTATCGTGACCTGCGGTGCCAGCGTGTTTTCTCGGGGCACGATGGACGCGACCATAAACGGGTCATCCAGCGCATGCAGGATGCGCGTCGGTATTCTGATCCTTGACAGATATTGGCCGCAGGCCGCGCGCGCATAGTAATCCTGCGCGTCGGCGTAGCCATTGAGCGGTGCGGTGAAGGCGTTGTCGAAGGCTTCAAAGCAAGGAGCTCTCAATGTGGCCTCGACATCGACCAAGTCACTGAGCGACATTTTTTGGTGTTTGCGGACCACCATCTGCTTGCACGCTGACAGCAGCCGATGCTGGTAGATCCGCGCAAAGCCGCGGCGAAGGTGCAGTTCGCACTCGCGCAAATTGAAGGGCACGCTGACGGCGACGGCCTGATCCACTGGTGCATTAAATCCTTCCTCTGCCAGCGCCTTCAGCAAAACATTGCCGCCCAAGGACCATCCGACTGTGGCGACAAAGCTCTGCGGTTCGTTTATGTGGAGGACTTGCCAGAGGTGGCGCAGGTCATCGGTCAGGCCGTGGTTATAGGCCCGTGGCTTCAGATTGGCCTCGACGCCTGCACCGCGCTGTTCGACTAGGCAGACGCGCCAACCACTCACGACCAGGCGACGACCGAGTCCCAATAGATAGCTCGATTCCAGGCCGCCGCCCAGCCCGTGCAGCAGAATCGCAATCGGGCTACCCGGCGGCGCATCGCCTGCCCAGGCCAGATTGATGAAATCGCCGTCTGGCAAGGATATGCGCTCCAGCCGCGTTTTCAGTTTGGGCAGCGGGCGTAACAGAGCCGGGGCGATTGTTTGCCAATGGGGGCCCCGCAGTAAGGGGTGCGGTTTGAACTGGGATCGAACGATGCGGCCGTGGCTGTCAGGGGATAACATCGAGATCTGAGTTGAGTGG
>JBFJJV010000199.1:0-3935 GCA_041635265.1 Panacagrimonas sp. | reverse complement strand
CGCAATAAGCCATGCTTTGGCCTGGACGATCAGCGAATGATCCGCACCGCATCCTCGTAACGCCTTGCCCACCATTTGTTGGCGATGGGGGCAACGATGACATTCTTGCCCTTTGAGGGCGCATGCACGGCCTGTCCGTCGCCGAGGTAGATTGCCACGTGATCAATGCGCCGACCGGAGATGCTGTAAAACAGCAGGTCGCCGGGCAGAGCATCCTCCAGATCAATGACTTCACCGGCCTTGTACTGGGCGCGGGAGTTTCTCGGCATGCTCAGGCCCTGGAGCCCGTACACATACTGCACCAGACCGCTGCAATCAAAGCCGGTTTCCGGGCTGCTGCCGCCCCAGCGGTAGGGTCGCCCGATCTGGCCCAGCGCATCGAGCACGATGGCTCGTCGCAGGGCTTCCTGCTCTGGAGTCGGTTTGTAGTTGCCGCCGCCGCAGGCACTGATCAGCGCCGAGCCGGCGAGCAGCAGGGCCAGGACGGCGCGGCGGCGCCAGTTCATTTGCCTGCCGGAGGCACCGTGGCGAGCATTGAATCGCGCTGGGCAAATTGCTCGTACCAGCTGTGCAGGGGCTCATGACCTTTTCGCCACTCGATATAGGGCATGCACAGGTCCAGATAAGCCAGAGCCACGCCGGTGCTCACTTCGACCACACTGGGTTCGGCCAGTTGTAATTCACTCGCTTCCAGATCGAGTACCGCAATGGCCCGGCGGATGGCATCGACCTGACGATCCATGAAGCTGACGTGGCGAATACTCTCCGGGCGACGCTTTTCAATCGTGGTGGCCACGGCCGCCGCAATGGTGCCATCGGCCAGATGCTCTCTGCGCAGCGCAGACCAGCGCTGAGTGCCACGTGGAAGGCTGGCCATTCCGCGACCACGGGTGAGCAGGTATTCGATGATCAGGCCGGAGTCGGGCAGGGCTTCTCCTTTTTCTGTCACCAGCGTGGGCACACGCGACAGCGGATTAGCTGCCACCAGTTCAGGCGGCGCGTCGAATGGATCACAGTTGATTTCTTCGATCAGATCGGACAGGCCCAGCTCATGCGCAACCACTCGCACCTTACGCGCGTAAGGCGATGTCGGATTGCAAAATAGCTTCATCTTCAATCCTGCGTCCTCGTTCTTTTTGTTGTAGGCAAAGACTGACCTGTGCCGCGCTTGTACGCAAGCTGGCACTACCCCCAGCGTGCTGGCCGCCTTTGCTTTTCATGGCGAGAAAGATACTGGAGTTGCCGTGCTCTCGGTTGGGCTCCGCCTTCAGCTTGCGCTCATTTCATCCAGAAAACGTTCGGCATCCAGTGCCGCCTGGCAGCCCGTGCCGGCACTGGTGATGGCTTGCCGGTAGACGTGATCCATGACGTCGCCCGCAGCAAAGACACCGGGCACGCTGGTCTGCGTCGCATTGCCCGCAGAACCGCTCTGTACCTGCAGATAGCCGCCTGACATTTCCAGCTGTCCCTCAAAGATGCTGGTGTTCGGCGTATGGCCGATGGCGATGAAAACGCCCTTCAAGTCGATCTGGCGTGTTTCGCCGGTTTTCACATTCTTGATGTTCATGCCGGTCACACCGGAGGCATCGCCCAGGACTTCGTCGAGCACAGAATCCCAGACGATTTCGACCTTGCCTTCGGCCGCGCGCTTGAACAGTTTGTCCTGCAGAATTTTCTCACCACGAAATTTGTCGCGGCGGTGTACCACCGTCACTTTGGAGGCAATATTGGACAGGTACAGCGCTTCTTCGACTGCGGTGTTGCCACCGCCGATGACCGCCACTTCCTGACCCTTGTAGAAAAAGCCGTCACAAGTGGCGCAGGCCGAGACTCCCTTGCCTTTGAAAGCTTCCTCCGACGGCAGGCCCAGATAACGGGCCGAGGCACCGGTGCTGATGATCAGGGCGTCGCAGCTGTACTCGCCCTGATCGCTCTTGAGCGTAAACGGGCGCTTCTTGAGATCGACCGAATGCACGTGATCGAACACGATCTCGGTATCAAAGCGCTTTGCGTGTCTGAGCATGCGCTCCATCAGGGCAGGACCCATCAGGCCTTCAACGTCACCCGGCCAGTTGTCGACTTCGGTGGTGGTCATGAGCTGGCCGCCCTGCTCGATACCGGTGATCAGGACCGGATTGAGATTGGCGCGGGCCGCGTAGACGGCCGCAGTGTAGCCGGCGGGACCCGAGCCGAGGATGATGAGTGGGTGATGTTTCATAGTTTTGTCGAGGACAATTTTCGAATAAAGATTGGATGCGCGGCGCATTTAGCCCGGCAAGGGCAGGCGAGTTTAGCGCCCTTGCCGGGATTTCGATCAGCCAGCGATCGCGCCCTTAGAGACTGGCGGCGTTTTCGCGCAGATACTCGGCAACCCCTTCCTGGGTGGCTTTCATGCCGCTCTGGCCCTTGCGCCAGCCAGCTGGGCAGACCTCGCCATGCTGTTCGTGGAACTGCAGGGCATCGACCACACGCAGCATTTCGTCCACTTCGCGGCCCAGCGGCAAATTATTGACCACCTGATGCTGAACGATGCCGTCTTTGTCGATCAGGAAGGACCCGCGGAAAGCCACGCCAGCTTCGTGCTCGACGCCATAGGCGCGCACGATCTCGTGATTGACATCAGCAACCATGGGGAAGCCGACCTCGCCGATGCCGCCTTTCTCGACTGGCGTGTTGCGCCAGGCGAAGTGTGTGTACTGGCTGTCGATCGAGACGCCGACCAGCTGAACTCCGCGTTCCTCGAAGGCTTTACGGCGGTTTTCGTGGGCAATGATTTCCGAAGGACAGACAAAAGTGAAGTCCAGCGGCCAAAAAAACAGGACCACGTACTTTCCGCGCAGCTCAGAGAGCTTGAATTGATCGCTGATCGTTCCGTCACCCAGGACGGCCGGGGCGATGAAATCGGGGGCGGGACGGTTGACCAGAACGCTCATGATTTACAGCTCCTTGCTATGAAATGTTGGATTGGCCGCTTCGTCTTGCGACCATGTGGGGTAATTATGAAATCGACGTATCAATAGGTCCAGCAATCTTTATTCATAAGCTACATAGCTAGGAGCTATAGATATCTGCCAGGGCTCCGGGGCGGCATCGCGATCCATCGGGATTTGTAGGCTGTTGGCCCTGCAATCATTTTTATGTCAGTTTGATTGCGACGCAGCGCTCAGGCGTGTCTAATACGCGCCCCAATTTGCCCGATCATTTCGCCTCTCGCGGGACCTATACGTGAAAAACAAATTTCCGCGCATTGAGCGCCTGCCTCCCTACGTCTTCAACATCGTTGGCGATTTGAAGAAGGCAGCCCGGGCGCGTGGCGACGATGTGATCGATTTCAGCATGGGCAACCCCGATCAGCCCACGCCCAAGCACATTGTCGACAAGCTGGTCGAGGCCGCCGTGCGTGGCACCGAAAGCGACTACGTGCGCCCCGAAGTGCACGACGAGGAAGGCACGCATACGCATCGCTACTCGGTGTCCAAGGGCATCCCGCGTCTGCGCCGGGCCATGAGCCGCTGGTACAAGACGCACTACGATATTGATCTGGACCCGGAAACCGAGGTCATCGCCACCATCGGCTCCAAAGAGGGCCTGGC
The DNA here is from genome assembly GCA_041635265.1 of Panacagrimonas sp. Taxonomy (GTDB): domain Bacteria; phylum Pseudomonadota; class Gammaproteobacteria; order Nevskiales; family Nevskiaceae; genus Panacagrimonas. The sequence goes on along the minus strand of JBFJJV010000199.1, from coordinate 342 downwards.
ACACCTGGCTTTTGCCACGCTGGCGCCGGGTGACATGGTGCTGGTGCCCAATCCAGCCTATCCGATTCATCCTTACGGCGTGATCCTGGCGGGTGCCGACGTGCGCCACGTCAAACTCACGCCCGATGTCGATTTCTTCGAAGAGCTTGAGCGGGCGGTAGTAGAGAGCTGGCCCAAGCCGAAGATGCTGATCCTGAATTTTCCGGGTAACCCGACCACGCAGTGCGTAGACCTCGAGTTTTTCGAAAAATGCGTGCGCATCTGCAAGGAAAACGAGATGTGGCTGGTCAATGATCTGGCCTATGCCGATCTGGTCTTTGACGGCTACAAGGCGCCATCGGT
>JBFJJV010000198.1:0-3980 GCA_041635265.1 Panacagrimonas sp. | reverse complement strand
GCCGACAAGCTATCGGCTGATCTCGAACTTGTGGCCACAGTGCTGGCTGATCTGGTGGCACAAAACGCGAGCGTGAAGAATCTGGAGCTGTCCGTGAACGCCAAGGGCGCCGACCTGGATGCCAGCGCAAAAATGGTGGGCCATATCGTCGCCAATCTGGAAACGCAGGTCGTCAACGTCGAAGGTTTCAAGCTCGACTTTGACACCAAAACCAAGGACATGAGCGCCAAGGGCACGGCTTCCGCCAAAATCTACGCCAACCTGAGCACGCAGCTATTTGATGTCAGCCAGCTGATCATCGACGCCGATGCCTCGGGCGCTTCCATCCCCGGCGGAAAGCAGGCGCTGAAAGCCTCCGGCGATGCGCTATACAATGGCGCAGAGGGCAGCATGAAGTTCAGCGATGGAAAAGTTCGCGCTGCGGGTCTGAATGTGAGCACCTCGATTAGCGGCAAGGGTCTCAATAGCGACACCCCAAACCTGTCCGGGCCCATTACGGTGGCTCAGTTCAGTCCAAGACAACTGTTGAAAACCCTCGGGCAGGACGAGATCAAGACCAGTGACCCCAATGTACTGGCCGCAGCAAGTCTATCGGCACAGTACAGCGGCAGCTTTAGCGCGGCCCGCTTCGACGATATAAAAATGCAGCTGGACGACACGCATGTTTCGGGGCGATTCGCGGTTCGGGACTTCGCTTCGCAGGCGCTCGAATTTGCGCTCAAGGCTGACCAGATCAATGTCGACCGCTACACCGCCGACGATGAGAGCAAGCCGGCCAGTCCGCCTAGCAAGTCCGGCAGCAAGGATCTCAACGAGACGGAAATCCCCCTATCCGCACTCGACAACCTCAATGCCAGTGGCACCATCGATGTCGGCGAACTCAAGCTCAAGGGCGCCACCTTGAAAGACGTCCGCGTCAAAATAGACGGCCCCAAGGGCTCGGCTAAAGTCGTCAATCTTGATGCCAAAGCCTACGGCGGCAAGATCACCACTAATACCAAGATCGCACCGGGCGGCAAGCCCAGCTACGCGCTCAACACCTCGCTCTCCACCATGCAGATGGCGCCAATGCTGCAGCATTTTGTCGGCAAGGATTTTTTATCCGGGCTCGGCACCATCAAGCTCGATCTGAACTCCGCCGGCAACACGGTAGGCGATGTCCGCCGTAGCCTCAATGGTGATGTGGCGCTCAACTTTGAAAACGGTGCTGTCAAAGGATTCAATCTGGGACAACTCCTCCGCAAGAGTCAGGCCGCATTGCGCGGAGAATCATTCAGTCAAACCGAACCTCAAGAGACCGACTTCAGCACGATCAGCTTCGCAGCAAAGATCGTCAACGGCGTGCTGCAATCAGATCAGCTCAATGCGCAGAGCCCCCTGTTTCGCCTGGCCGGTCAAGGCAAGATTGATCTGGTCAATGAAACCATCGACTACCTTGCCTCCCCCACCGTGGTCGGCACTTCCAAAGGTCAGGGTGGAAAAGGTCTGGAGCAACTCGCCGGCCTGACCATTCCGATCAAACTCACCGGTAGTCTGTATGCGCCCAGTTACAAACTCGACCTGAAAACCGCGCTTCAGCAGAAAGCAGGTCAGGAACTCAAAAACCGAGTGGCAGACAAGCTGCTCGGCAAGAATGTGCTCGGCGAGGCGGCTGAGGGCGAAGCAGCTCCGGAAGTCAGCGAAGAGGCGCTCAAGGCCAAGGCCGCCGAGAAGATCAACAAAGAACTGGGGCGCGGCCTGAACAAGCTATTTGGTGGCAGCAAGAAGTCAGAGCCTGCACAGGAATAGTCTTCAAAGGCGTTAAAGGCTGCGCCGATGCGGGGGCGCGATAAGGTGCTGAGTGAACAACATCAGGGCGCCGGGCACGCCTCGTGGAGACTGCCACAGAAGAGCTTGATCCGGATAACGACCTTGATCAGCTTCTCGCTACTGATCCTCGCCAGACCTGCAGCCGGCTACGAATTACGGAAAATCGAAGTCGCACACGATCACGGCCGCTACAGCGTCCATATGCGGGTCACCCTGGATGCCAAGGCGGCGGATGTGTTCGCTGTGCTGTCAGAGGTCAAACTACTGCCACGGATCAATCCGGCCGTGCGGAGAATCCACTCGCAGCCGTCCTCGGCGCCGAACTCCCTAAGAGTCTTCAGTGAAATCCGCCTCTGTATCGCTTATTTCTGTCGCCTGATCAAGCAAGTACAGGATATGTCCTTCGAAAAAGCACTCGATGGCGGTGTCGTGCACGCCCGGGTCCTGCCCGAACTCAGCGACCTCCGCCACGGCGTTGCGATCTGGCGCGTGGCACAGTGCGACGCAAAAACCTGTCTTCGATTTGACGCAAGCCTAGAACCTGACTTCTGGGTTCCGCCCCTGATCGGCCCCTGGCTCATCCAGCGGAAATTGCGCGAAGAGGCGCGGCAGACCAGTGCCGGCCTTGAATCGCTTACGCGCTTGCAGAGCAGCAGCCGATGAAGGATGACAGCAGCTTCGCCGCCCGCCTGCTGCGATGGCACAAGACGCAGGGACGACACGACCTGCCCTGGCAGAAGCCGCGCTCGGCCTACCGCGTCTGGGTCAGTGAAATCATGCTGCAACAAACCCAGGTCAGCACCGTCAAACCGTATTTCGAGCGCTTCATGCTGCGGTTTCCCGACGTGCGCGCACTCGCCTCGGCATCGCAGGACGATGTTCTCCAGCACTGGGCAGGTCTGGGCTACTACGCGCGCGCCCGCAATCTGCACCGTGCCGCACAGGAGCTTGTCGAACACCATCAGGGATCGCTACCCGAAAGCTTCGATGCGCTGATCAGCCTTCCCGGCATCGGCCGCTCAACCGCCGGAGCAATCCTTGCACAGGCCTTTGAACAGCGATTTCCGATTCTGGACGGAAATGTGCGCCGCGTGTTGGCGCGCTATCGGGCGATCGAGGGATGGCCGGGCCAGGCTGACGTGCAGAAACAGCTTTGGGCGCTGGCAGAAGAGTTGATGCCCCATGCGCGGATGGCGGATTACACTCAGGCGCAGATGGACCTTGGCAATCTGCTCTGCACATCGCGGCGCCCAGAATGCACGCAATGCCCGGTCCGGACTGATTGTCATGCCCTGGCCCAGGACCGCGTCGCCGAACTGCCCACAGCGAAGCCGCGCAAGGCCAGACCACGGCGTTACTGCCACACCTTGATCATTCGCAACACCAAGGCGGAAATATTGATCGAGCGACGGCCGCCCAGCGGAATTTGGGGCGGCCTCTGGGCTACGCCGGTCAGCGACGCAGAGGAATCGCTGGAATCATGCGCGGGCCGCTATGGCCTGCACCCACGACGCGGGATCGCGCTCCCCTCGATCAAGCATATATTCACTCATTTCGAACTCATCATCACACCACACGAGTTCAGCGGCCAGAGCGAATCCGCTACGCTGCGTGAAAATGCGCAGCAGCAATGGCTGAGTCTTCACCGCGAAAGGCAATGGCCCGGACTACCCACGCCATTGCGTAAACTACTGCATCAATTACGCACAAACTGAATCAGGTATTGCTTATGTCCCGCACAGTCCAATGCATCAAACTTGAAAAAGAAGCCGCAGGCCTTGATCGCCCGCCTCTGCCCGGAGATCTTGGCAAGAAAATTTTTGACAAGGTCTCCAAAGAAGCCTGGCAGGGCTGGCTGGAACATCAGACGCGCTTGATCAACGAGTACCGCCTCGCGCTGTCGGAAGCCAAAGCCCGCAAATTCCTCAGAGAGGAATTGGAAAAATATTTCTTCGGGGGCGGCGAACTGGCGCAAACCGGCTACATACCGCCCAAGAACGTCAGCAATACCTGATCGCGGCCAGATTCATGGGCTTCATTAAGGGTGAATTGCGAAGCCCGTCCTTGACACTCAACCGGACCGCCGGTTTAATGCGCGACCCTTTTACGACGTCTCGGCGCGTGAGAGGGTAAAAAAAGATGCTGTCAACAAGTAGATCTAGATGTATTTG
>JBFJJV010000197.1:0-4088 GCA_041635265.1 Panacagrimonas sp. | reverse complement strand
TGCCGCGATCTGGGCCCCGGCCATTGATCATTTCTCGGGCCTGTTCTCATATATTCAACAAGGCTTCGCCTACGTTACCGCGCCGCTGGTGGCGACTTTCCTGGCCGGTTATTTCAGCAAACGCGTGAGTTCCGGTGCCGCGTTCAAGGGGACGCTCATCGGACACGCGTTCAGCCTGGCCTGGTTCCTAGGCACACAGCTCGGTTACTTGAACGTGCACTTCACCATCGTTGCCGGAATTCTGCTGCTGGTGACCCTGATCACCATATTCACTTTGCAAAGCCTGTCTGCTGAATCCGCGAGTGCAGAGCAGATACGCTCAGTTGATCAAAGTGCGACCGCAGCGGTGCCTTCCCAGATCAAATTGATTTCAGCAGGGCTGGCATTGCTGACCCTAGTGATGGTCTTCGTTCTACGCTAGGCATGGCCGCGACTGCACCGAGGAAGTCGCGGCTCCAGACACGGATATCGCTATGGCAAACGATGTCGTACAAGGTCTTGAGTCGCTCGCGCGACTCGCGTTCGTCCATGTCGATGGCCTGACTGATCATGCTCAGTAAATCCGCCGGATCATGCGGATTGGTCAGCAGCGCACCCTTGAGTTCGGCCGCGGCGCCAGCAAATTCCGACAGCACCAGCGTACCGCAGCCACCAGTCCCCCCCTGCACCGCCACAAACTCTTTGGAAACCAGATTGAGACCATCTCGCAATGGTGTGATCCACATGACCGAAGCTGCTGCGTAATACGCCATCAGATCTTCAAACGGCACACTGCGATAGAAGAAATACAACGGCGTCCATTCCACCCGCGCATAACAGCCATTGATGCGCCCGACCACCTGTTCGATCTGATTCAGCAGACTCGAATAAACCTTCATCTCCTTGGCTGCAGGCACACAAATCACGAACAGCGTAATTTCTCCATGCAGTTCCGGACGTGTTTGCAATAATTGCTCATAGGCGAGCAGCTTTTCCAGAATGCCCTTGGTGTAGTCCAGGCGCTCTACCGAGAGAATCATCCTCGTGTCCGCGAGGCGCTTCTTGAGCTTTTTGATCTGAGTCTTGACCTTGTCCTGCTGCAGGATTTCCGAAACGCGCTTGACGTCCAGACCGACCGGGTGAGCACCCAGTCGCACTTCACGTCCGTGCACTTCGATGGCAGAGGTCATGGTTTCCAAGCCGACCGCACAGCCATAAGTGACATAACGCGGTGCACAGTTTTCAGAAGCCGTCACCGTGACCGGCATGACGCCGCGCGCCACATCAATGAAGTTTTCGACCTGGCGAGGAATATGGAAACCGATGTAGTCGCATTGCAGCAAGCTTCCCACAATCTCGCGCCGCCAGGGCAACACATTGAAGACGTCCGCTGAGGGGAAATAAGTATGGTGAAAAAACGCGATCTTCAAATCATTGCGCATCTCACGCAGGAAGGCCGGCACCAGCCACAGGTTGTAGTCGTGTATCCAGATGGTCGCGCCGCTCGCTGCTTCGGTTGCCACGCTTTTAGCGAATAATTTATTGACCCGAACAAAGACCTCCCAATGATCCTGCCGGAACCGCGCGCGTTCCCAGAAGGTGTGCAGCGTGGGCCAGAATGCCTCTTTAGAGAATGTCTTGTAGTAGATGTCGACTTCTGACTTGGTCAGCACAACCCGAGTGGCCACCAGATTGGGATAGCGCTCAACGTCGACCGGCGTGCGCTCTTCAAACGGCCCCCGCTTGGGATCCAGCATGGACCAAGCCACCCATGCGCCGCGTTGGCCTTCAGAAAACAAGCTCATCAGCGTCGGAATAATGCCGTTGGGCGAGGAATGGCGCTTGCGGACAATACGGCCGTCTTCCACAGTCTCTTCGTATGGCAGGCGGTGATAAACCACCACCAGATCCGACTCGCCCGGCTTCTGCACCACTTCGCGCATATTGTCGATACTGTGCTGACCCAGAAAACCAAGCTCGCTCAGGGCCTCCAGAATGGCGCCGCAGCCCTCGACTTTGGAGTGCAGTACGCGCGAAAGACCCTTGGTCTGTTCCAGTAGTTCAGGCAGCGCGTTACCCACGCACACACCCTTGAAACCCTGAGTCAACAAGGACACGTCGTTGATTGAATCTCCCGCGACCAGTACGGACTCGGGATCAATGCCCAGTTGCTTGACCAGTGCACTCAAGGTCTTGCCCTTGCTGACATCCTTGGGAAGGATGTCCAGCAAGGTCGGGGCCGACAGCAGGATCTCGCATTCGAGTTCGGCGGCCACCGCACGCATGGCGGGGGTTATTTCGTTGGCCTTGCAGAAGTAGGAACAACGTCCCTGCTGCGGCGTTGCCTGACGCTCCAGTTCGGCGAAGCCCTGGAACGCTTCTGCCACCGTTTGCTCTCCGGGCCAGCGCGCCGATATTTGCGATTGAAGGGGCACAATCGGCTGCAGCGTCTTGCCGTTAAACACCGTGGCACCCAGATCGCAGATGATGTAATCCGGCTGCGGGAGCGCGGGATCCGCCAGCAAGGGCTGAACGGTTTCCAGGCCTCGGCCGGAGACATAGGCCAGCTGGATATCCGGGTGCGCTGCGACGAGTTGATAAAGTTGCTGACAGTCAGCTGCACTTCCCCTCAGAAAAGTGCCGTCCAAATCAGTCGCAAGCAGCATTTAAAACATTCCGTGAGTCAGAGGTCGTCAGCTGAGCGCAACTCGAGAAACTAGGGCCAACGACAAATATTTTCAATAGTATCAACGAGATTGCGCACTCCCGTCAAACCCGGGAGTCGATCACGATCAAACTAATAGCCGCTAAAACAAGGCAGTAGAGCGGCTTTTCAAACAGTGATGGTGCCGAACCCGGACTCGAACTATGGCCCTTTCCGCTTATACCTATGGGACTTCCGGAACTATGGTTTTTAAGTTGCCCCCATAGTTGCCCCCAAGTACAAGCGCTGGACGAGCGAAATGGCTTTTTGTGTGCAAATTAAATCTTGGAGCTTCATCCCGACCAAGTATCTAAAGAGCCGCTGGAAGCACGGCATGTCGCGTTGCCGTTCCTCATTCGCAGCAAGAGCAAGAGACGCTCCAGCTTTCCCAAATACAGGTTGCATTTTTGGCCATCAAAAGAGTTGCAAATCGGGTGGATAATCCCATTGTTCGCCCACGGGGCTTCGCCGCACCTCCAATTGTCCTTGTCGTAAACAATGCACTTATCTTGCGGCCAGAGGCCCTCGCTGATGACAAGTTGATTCCGGAAACTTACACGGTAGCTTTGCTTAAACGCCCCGCCCCAACCTGTAATTCCGCCCTCAGCCTGCCGCCATTCAGACTGACCTTCTGGCTTCTCGCACCGGATGTAGTGTCCGGTGTATTCGCTCCCGAAGTCTGGCAAGAAAAAGTACGCAGCTAACCCTCCCAGGATCAGCAGGACAAATCCGCAGCCGTAGCCGTCACCTTCCTGAGCCATCGTCGAAATCAGGTTCCTTGCAAATCGCGCCCACTGACTCTGCGACTTGAGTCGTTTTCCGCGCCTAAATTCCCTGCCTAATCATACCTCGATAGGCGGTTGATAAGGCGGACGAAGCCAGTTTCAAACGCCGCGTCTTCCTGCTCTGCCAGCTTCCAATCCTTCTCGCAGAGCCGCTCATAGGTGGGGTATCTCATCCATTTTGGCTTGGGAAAGGGCGTGTCATGGTCCCAATCAGGAAATCCTAGCCAGGATCGTAAACGCAATCGGGCTTGCTGGAATTTCGCCATGCCTGAGAGCCGCTGGCATACGTAGGTCGGTCGCGGCCTGATCGCGGTGCGAGCGCAGAATTTTTCGATACTGCCGAACTTGTAGAGCTTCATCACTCGTTTGTGCGTGTAAGGGCAGATAAACCACCACCGTTCGCCACCGAATCGCATGGGCTGGCTTTCTAGCCGCACTACGTAGTCATAGGTTTGATTTTCGCCGTTGCGGTCATTGGCAGAGTAAACGAACCGTAGTGAGCCGACGTTCTCGTCGCCTAGGCCAATTGTTAGCGATATTGATCCTGTTTGGCGTCCGTCACGAGTCCATTGCCAGTCGCTTTGCTTGCGGCAACCAGCTTTTACATTGAGTAGGCGAAC
>JBFJJV010000196.1:0-4148 GCA_041635265.1 Panacagrimonas sp. | reverse complement strand
CCGGTCCCAGCTCCGCACCAGACGCAGACGCTCGCGCCAGTTCAGGTCAGTAAACGCGTGTGGTATTTCGAGGGGGAGTCCGGCATGGCAGCGCAGGCCAATCAGGGGTTCATGAGCAACGCGGGATTTGTCGTCACCAAGGACGGCGTCTTGATATTCGATGCTCTGGCTACGCCAGAATTAGCAAAAAGAATGCTCGCTGCCATCCGGCAAATTACGGATCTGCCTATCGCCATTGTCGTCGTCAGCCACTACCACGCCGACCACATCTATGGCTTACAAGTATTCAAGGAAGCAGGGGCTGAGATCTGGGCCAGAATAGAAGGCAAAAATTATCTGGGCTCGCCAGAGGCCGATGAACGACTGCAACAGCGTCGCAGGGATTTGTCACCTTGGGTAGATCAGGAGACCCGGCTCATTGCCGCAGATCGATGGCTTTGCCTCGGTTCAGGAAAAAAAATGGCATTTGAGCTTGGCGGCGTGAAATTCCAGCTACTCAGCGGGGGTGCTTCGCACGACCCTGGGGACCTGATGCTCTACATTGAGGAAGAAGAAGTCCTTTTTGCCGGTGATTTGTTCTTTACCGGGCGCATTCCGTTTGTCGTGGGCGGGAATACCCGAGAGTGGTTGAGCGCGCTTTCACTGCTGGCATCTACTGCCGCCAAAATTGTCATCCCTGGTCACGGCCAAGCGTCCCGTCAAGTTCAGACCGATCTAGGTCTGACTCGGGAATATCTCAATTATTTGAGAAGCGAGCTTACTGTCGCCGTAGCCCGGCTCGACACCTTCGACGAAGCCTATGAAGCAATCGACTGGCAGGCGTTTGAAAACCTTCCTACATTCTCTCAGGTCAATCGCCGCAATGCCTATAGCGTCTATCTGGCTCTGCAAGCCGAGTCATTAGACGAAGACAGCGAGGCGGCAACGGAGAACGGCCCTTAACCTTGTCTCAAATTGGACGGGCCGCCGCTGCCGCTGCGCCTAGGCCAGCATCTTCTGCAAAGCTTCGTTCAAGGTCTTACTGGGTCGCATGACCTCTGCAAGTTTGGCTGAGTCCGGCAGATAATAACCGCCAATATCGACCGGCTGCCCTTGGACGGCGCCGAGTTCCTGAATGATCTGATCTTCATTTTCGACCAATGCCTTGGCCAAGGGCGCAAAGAGCGCCTGCAGCTCGCTGTTCTCGGTCTGATCTGCCAATTCCTGAGCCCAGTACATAGCCAGATAAAACTGGCTTCCCCGATTATCCAGTTCGCCCACACTTCTGGAGGGACTCTTGTTGTTTTGCAACAGCTTGCCGGTGGCGGCATCCAGTGTCTTGCCCAAAAGTTTGATCCTGGGATCGCTGTTCTTCTCACCGAGGTCTTCGAGACTGACGGCAAGAGCAAGAAACTCACCCAGCGAATCCCAGCGCAGATGATTCTCTTCAACCAGCTGTTTCACGTGCTTGGGCGCGGACCCGCCCGCCCCGGTTTCATACATGCCACCGCCGGCCATCAAGGGCACGATGGAGAGCATCTTGGCACTGGTTCCCAGCTCCATGATAGGGAAAAGGTCGGTCAGATAGTCGCGCAGAATGTTGCCGGTCACCGAAATAGTGTCTTTGCCGCGAATCACGCGCTCAAGGGTGTACCGCATGGCACGTACCTGCGACATGATGCGGATATCCAACCCTTCAGTATCGTGATCGGGCAGATATTTCTGAACTTTCTTGATGACCTCGGCTTCGTGCGGACGGTAGCGGTCGAGCCAGAAAACAGCAGGCATATTGGAATGGCGAGCTCGTGAGACCGCAAGCTTGATCCAGTCCTGAATAGCGGCGTCCTTGACCTGGCACATGCGCCAGATATCGCCGGTTTCGACATTCTGTACCAGCAGCACTTCATTCGTATCGTTGTCCACGATGCGCGCTTCACCGCCCTCGGCGAGCTCAAACGTCTTGTCGTGCGATCCGTACTCTTCTGCCTTCTGCGCCATCAAGCCCACATTAGGCACGGTACCCATGGTGACCGGATCAAAATTTCCGTTGGTTTTGCAGAAATTGATAATTTCCTGATAGATGCGTGCAAACGTGCTTTCAGGGATTACCGCCTTTGTGTCTTTGGGCCGTCCATCCGCGCCCCACATTTTGCCGCCAATGCGGATCATAGCCGGCATGGAAGCATCAACGATCACGTCATTGGGTGCATGCAGATTTGAAATGCCTTTGGCTGAATCCACCATGGCCAGTTCAGGACGATGCTCATGGCAAGCGTGCAAGTCGCGAATGATTTCTTCGCGCTTCGAGCTGGGAAGACTTTCCATCTTGTCGTAGAGATTGACCAGCCCGTTATTGACGTTAACGCCCATCTCTTCAAACAAGTCGTGATGCTTGGCAAACGCTTCCTTGTAAAAAATGCGTACCGCGTGACCGAATACGATCGGGTGAGACACTTTCATCATGGTCGCTTTGACGTGCAGCGAGAGCATCAGGCCGCTCTTGCGCGCATCTTCCATCTGCTCTTCATAAAATTCGCACAGCGCCTTTTTGCTCATGAACATGCTGTCGATAATCTCGCCATCCAGCAGTTCGACTTCAGGCTTGAGCACCGTAATCTTGCCACTTTCTGTCAGCAGTTCCATTCGCACATTGCGTGCCTTTTCCAAGGTTATGGACTTTTCGCCATGATAGAAATCGCCATGCTTCATGTGCGCCACGTGCGTGCGTGACGCCATGCTCCACTCACCCATGCTGTGTGGGTTCTTGCGCGCGTATTCCTTTACCGCCTTGGGTGCGCGGCGATCCGAATTTCCTTCTCGCAGCACCGGATTGACTGCACTTCCCAGACACTTGCCGTAGCGCTTGCGCAGTTCTTTTTCCTCATCGGACCTAGGATCTTCCGGAAAGTCCGGCACTTTGTAGCCCTTGGCCTGCAACTCCTTGATGGCCTCAATCAACTGATAGACCGAGGCACTTATATTGGGTAGCTTGATGATATTGGTTTCTGGTAGCTGAGTAAGACGTCCCAGCTCTGCGAGGTTGTCCGGGATGCGCTGCTCTTCTGTCAGGCATTCGGGAAATTCCCCTAGAATGCGCGCCGCCACGGAAATATCGCTGGTGGTCACCTCAACACCTGAGGGTTCGGCAAACGCCCGGACGATAGGAAGAAACGCACATGTCGCCAGCAATGGGGCTTCATCGGTCAGGGTGTAAATAATCTTTGCTCGCTTACTAGTACTGCTCATTCCTGCTCTCCGTGGGTCTGTGCATGGGCGCTTCCTTGGGCATTCGCGGACCGGTGGCGCACTCAGCGGTTTGTGTCTAGTTCGGTATACATTCTAAAGCGCATTGCAGCCGACCGTTCGTTCGGGCTCTTGGTCACTCTTCCGACGAATTACGCCAACTCGCTTGCAGCTGACATTAATTCAGCTCTTGCTGGAAAACAGGCCCAGCAATGCGGGCATATAGTGATCAACCAGCAACAAGGTGAAGATCCCCATCAGATAGAAGATAGAAAATCCGAAGGTCTTCATGGGCAATCCTGCCACCGGCTTCCATTTGAGCCGGATGGCGTAAATCAGGAATTGCGCGCCAAGCAGCAATGCGCCAATCAAGTACAGCCAACCACTCATGCCAGTCACATACGGCAGGACAGTCACCACAATCAGCAGCACCGTGTACAGCAGCACCTGCGTCTTGGTGAATTCGATACCGTGGGTTACCGGCAGCATCGGAATATCTGCCTTGGCGTATTCCTCGCACCGCTCGATCGCTAGCGCCCAGAAATGGGGAGGCGTCCAGATAAAGATGATCAGGAACAGAATCAGGGCGTGCGCGTGAATCTCGCCGGTAACGGCCACCCAGCCTAGAACCGGCGGCGCGGCACCGGCAGCACCTCCAATCACGATGTTTTGCGGTGTGGCTCGTTTGAGGTAGAGCGTGTATACGCCGGCGTAACCGATCAGCGTGAACTGGGTCAGCCAGGCCGTCAGCGGATTGACCAAAAACCACAATACCGCGAATCCCACCAACCCCAACGCCGTCGCGAAGGCAATACACTCGGTCATGCTCAGGGTTCCGGTGACCAGTGGCCGGCCACAGGTACGCGCCATACGCCGGTCTATATTGCGGTCAATAATCTGGTTCACAGCCGCAGCAGATGCCGCCT
>JBFJJV010000195.1:0-4165 GCA_041635265.1 Panacagrimonas sp. | reverse complement strand
TCTGGAATTTCTGTCGAGATCCTGAGTGCGGCCCTGCTCGAACTGGAATTGGAAGGGCTGGTCGCCGCCGTCCCGGGCGGAGCAGTGATGCGTTTGCGCGCAGGCCAGCGATAGACAGACGGCGCTGCGCCCGGTAACGTCGTCCCTGTAGCGCGCAAAGCTCATCTGGCGCCTACGCCAACACGAGGAAATCATGAAAGAAACCGTGCTGGATGTGCTGATGTATCTTTTTGAAAATTATCAGCATGGCGAGTTCTCCGGTAACGACAATCAGGAGACCCTGCGGGATGAGCTGACCGCTGCCGGTTTTCCGGTGGAAGAAGTTAATCACGCGTTTTCCTGGCTTGACGGCCTGACCGAGCAGCGCCAGCGTCCGCTGATTTTCAGCCCGAGAAACTCCTTGCGCCTGTTTTCAGCGCAGGAGCTGGCCCGCCTGTCGGTCGACTGCCGTGGCTTTTTGCTTTATCTGGAGCAACTCGGGATTCTCGATGTCGGCGCGCGTGAGACCGTCATCGATCGCCTGATGGCAATCGATGATGAAGTCGATCTGGACCGGGTCAAATGGGTCTGTTTGCTGGTCATGGTCAACCAGCCGGATGCGGAAGAAGCCTTCGACCATCTAGAAGATCTGATCTATTTTCAGGGCGGCTATCTGCACTGATTTGAGCCCGCCGGATCAAGGTTTTTGCTCTTGTAAATGATCCCGGCTCGCGGTTCGGCGCTGGACAGCACCTGTGGCTCCGCCTATAAGCTGTCGCCCCCTCGGGTTACTTCGACCCGGCGATTAGTGTGAGCTGATGAGCAAAAATCTGGTCATTGTTGAGTCCCCGGCTAAGGCCAAGACGATCAAGAAATACCTGGGCGCGGACTTCGAAGTCCTCGCCTCCTACGGCCATGTGCGCGACCTGATGCCAAAAGACGGCGCGGTCGATACGGAAAATGGCTTCGAGATGAAGTACCAGGTGATCGAGCGCAACGAGAAGCATGTGCGCGCGATATCCAGTGCCTTGAAGAAAGCCGATGCCCTGTATCTGGCGACGGATCCCGATCGCGAAGGCGAGGCCATTTCCTGGCATTTGGTGGAGCTCCTCAAGGAAAAAAATGCGCTCAAGGGAAAGCCGGTCAAGCGCGTCGTGTTTCATGAAATCACCAAGTCAGCGGTGAATGAAGCCATCGCCAACCCGCGCGATGTCGCCTTTGATCTGGTCAATGCGCAGCAGGCGCGGCGGGCGCTGGATTATTTGGTGGGGTTCAATCTGTCGCCGCTGCTTTGGCGAAAAGTGTCGCCCGGACTGTCAGCAGGTCGCGTGCAAAGCCCCGCGCTGCGACTGATTTGCGAGCGCGAGGCAGAAATCCGCGCCTTCGTCGCGCAGGAGTATTGGACTCTCGAGGCCAGGGTCAAAAAAGAGAATTCACCGTTCACTGCCCGGCTGGTCGAACTGGACGGAAAAAAATTCGAGCAATTCACCCTGACCGATCAGGGCGGCTCCCTTGCTGCCAAGGAGCGCATCCTCGCGGCCGCCCGCGACACGTTGCTGGTCAAGAAAGTCGACAAGAAACAGCGCAAGCGCAACCCCGCGCCGCCGTTTACTACCTCGACCTTGCAGCAGGAAGCCAACCGCAAGCTCGGTTTCACCTCAACCCGCACCATGCGCGCCGCGCAGCAATTGTACGAAGGTGTGGATATTGGCGGTGAGACAGTGGGTCTGATCAGCTATATGCGGACCGACTCGGTGAGCCTGGCCAAGGAGGCTGTCAGCGAGATCCGCGACGTCATCTTGACTGAGTATGGCGCCAAGGGTCTGCCGGAGGAGCCGCGCTTCTTCAAAGCCAAGTCAAAGAACGCGCAGGAAGCGCATGAGGCGATCCGCCCGACTTCTGCAGCTCGTTTGCCCAAGGACATGATCAAGCACCTTGGCCCGGATCAGGCGCGACTGTATGAACTCATCTGGCGCCGCGCCGTGGCCAGCCAGATGACGCCGGCGATTTCGGACACCGTGGCGGTTGAGTTGCGCGCATCGGCCGATCACGCCTTCCGTGCCAATGGTTCGGTTCTGATCGAGCCCGGCTTCCTGGCGGCCTATAACATCAAGGCAGAGGACCCCAAGGATCGAGACGAGGGCGATGAGGACGACAAGCGCTTGCCGGCGCTGGAAGAGGGCGAGCAGGTCGAACTGCTTGAACTGGTTGCCGATCAGCATTTCACAGAGCCGCCGCCGCGCTATACCGAAGCCAGCCTGGTCAAGATTCTCGAGGAATACGACATCGGCCGTCCCTCTACCTATGCGTCCATCATATCCACGCTCCAGAGCAGAAATTACGTGTTGCTGGAAGGCAAGGCCTTCAATCCCACCGACGTCGGCATGATCGTCAATCGCTTTCTCAGCGAACACTTCGGGCGCTATGTGGACTACGGGTTTACGGCCAATCTGGAGGATGAGTTGGACAGCATTTCGCGCGGCGAGCGCGAGTGGGTGCCAGTACTGGAAGCTTTTTGGGGCGATTTCAAGAAGCAGGTCGATGAAAAGCAGGAGCTGACTCGGCAGGAAGTTTCCGAGGCGCGCGTCATCGGTACCGACCCGGTCTCAGGCAAGCCGGTATCCGCGCGTCTGGGGCGTTATGGGCCGTTTGTTCAGATCGGCACCAAGGAAGACGAGGACAAGCCTAAGTTTGCCTCCCTGCGCGGCAAGCACCGCATTGACACCATCACGCTCGAAGAGGCGCTGGAGTTGTTCAAGCTGCCGCGGGAGTTGGGGCATCTCGAGACTGGCGAGGAGGTGGTAATCAATATCGGGCGCTTTGGTCCGTATGCGCGGTACGGCAAGAAATTTGTGTCGCTGAAGAAGGACGACGATCCGTACACCGTCACTCTAGAGCGCGCCATTGAACTGGTCGAGCAGAAAGAAGCGGCGCTCAAGGCCGCCACGATCAAGGACTTCCCCGGCAGCGAAATCAGGATCATCAAGGGACGTTTCGGGCCCTACATCACCGACGGCGAACAACGCGCCAATATTCCGAAAACGCGCGATGCGGAAAAATTCTCAGTCCTGGACTGCGAATTTTTTCTGAACGAGGCCGCTGAAAAAGCCAAGGCCGCGCGCAAGGGCAAGGGCGGCAAGAAGAGCGCTGCGGCGAAGAAAGCACCTGCAAAAAAGGCTGCAAAGAAGGTGGTGAAGAAGGCGGCGAAGAAAAAAGTCAGTAAAAAAGCGAGCAAGAAAACAGTCAAGGCGGTCAAGAAGGCGGAGGAATCCAAGGGCGTCGATGATCCTGCGGCTTGACGCCTAGGGGTCACGTCACGAGAATACGCGCCCGTTTTGTCTGTCGGTCGATATTGTCCGGCAGATTGCAGCACGGAGGGGTACTCAAGCGGCCAACGAGGGCAGACTGTAAATCTGCTGACTAACGTCTACGTAGGTTCGAATCCTACCCCCTCCACCATTTATCAAGCTGCTTGGTAAATGGTGATACACAAGCAGGTCCGGAAGGTGTCGTTCAATATCAGGACTTCAGCTTCCCAAGCTGGTAGCGTGGGTTGAGATATTCTTTATCCCACCATCCGCCGCTTCAATGCGGATGGTGAGCAAGTAGGTTTTGCGGGTGTAGTTCAATGGTAGAACTTCAGCCTTCCAAGCTGATAGCGTGGGTTCGATTCCCATCACCCGCTCCAGTATTATTTTGTTTTCAATTAGTTAACTACATAAAACTTAGATTATTGCCCACATAGCTCTAGTGGTAGAGCGCACCCTTGGTAAGGGTGAGGTCATCAGTTCGAATCTGATTGTGGGCACCAGTTTCAAGTGATGTACTGCGGTTTCGGCAATCAGATTTGAACTGATGACCTCCCAAACAGAGGATCATCGTTGTTTGATGTTCGCCAAGGGCGAACATTGGTTCGAATCTGATTGTGGGCACCAGTTTCAAGTGATGTACCGCGGTTCCGGCAACCAGATTCGGGGTCGGGATGTGCGTATTCCCGCGAGCAGGTTCACAGTCAGATTTAACACTTCGATTAGAGGAAGTAGCGATGGCCAAGGAAAAATTCGAACGCATCAAGCCGCATGTAAATGTTGGCACGATTGGGCACGTGGATCACGGCAAGACGACCACGACGGCGGCGTTGACCAAGATCTCGGCGGACAAATTTGGCAAGACCAAATATGTGGCC
>JBFJJV010000194.1:0-4373 GCA_041635265.1 Panacagrimonas sp. | reverse complement strand
GCGTTCTTGCTGTAATTAGCCTTTCCCGAAGCAGCTATCCCGTTTCCGCAGCAATCGACGCAGGACCCGTGACGCGCGACCCTCAACTTTCGGCGGTTTTATGCCAATGCAATCTGCGAGATGTACGGGACGCAATATTGGGTCTGTTGAAGTCTTGTTGCCTTACCGTAATCTGGGCCCTCTGATTTTCAATATAATTGTGTGTCCAAAATCTAGAGGCCGAAAACATGACGACTACGTTAGCGATTTACGGCATCCGTAATTGCGACACCGTCAAGCGTGCCCGGAAAGCACTGGACGACGCCGGAATCGAATATCGTTTTCATGACTTCAAGTCCGATGGTCTGGATCTGGAAACGGCGCAGGAATGGATGACACAACTAGGGCCGGGACAGATTTTGAATCGTCGAGGCACGACCTGGCGAAAACTCTCGCCTTTGGATCAGGCGCGTGCAGAGAGTGAACCAGCCCGTTTGATCGTGGATCATCCGTCGCTGGTGAAGCGACCCGTCTGGGACCGCGCAGGGATGCTTCGCATAGGCTTTGCCCGTGACGAGGCGGAAGAAATACTGAAGTGGGCCGGTCATTGATCAAGGTGGCGAGATCACCTGAACCCTTCATGCCGCTCGCCCTCGCAAAGGCTGCGTATCCGCGAGCCCCCGCAGACGTTTGTTTCGTGGAAAGGTGATGCGGCGATGTCAGTCCCTTCGCTAACACGTTTGTTGTTCCTGATCGTATTTGTGGTGCCGCTTGCCGCGTGGTTTGTCGTCAAACCGGTTCGCGTAGTCGCGCCGAGACTGGCGGGCATGATGTGCCCGACACCCCAGGTTTGCGTCGAAAGCTCTGAGGACACTGAGCTCGCAGTGGCGCTCTACAATGACGCGGTTGCTTTCGTGAGCGAAGGGATCACCCCCCTGCGCGGCAAGCCCAAGGTCGCCTTTTGCTCAAGCACGGACTGCGCCCGACATTTTGGCCTCGGAAATCGAGCGGCCGTCACGGTGGGTAAATTCGGAACCGTCATCGGTCCAGACGCATGGAAAGCGCATTTCCTTCGACACGAATTGATTCACTATCTTCAGAGCGAACAGTTGGGCTCGATCGAACTGACTCAGAAGCCGCGCTGGTTTGTTGAGGGCATGGCCTATGAATTGAGCCGGGACGAAGACACCCTCATCACCGGAGTCTCGGAAAAACAGAGAAGGCAATTCGCAGAATGGGATCAGCAGGTGGATCCAGACGATTTTTGGGGCGAAGCCGACAAACTCTGACTTTCTCGAAATCCTAGAGTAAGCCGCTGATGCTTTCCCGGAGCGGTGGTCAACGCAGCGTAAACTTTGCGAAGGGTGAGGTCCGGGTCCTGGCTTTCGGCATTCGCCGCATGACGGGCACCTCGCACGCGATTCCACCCAATGTAGCGGGACGAGTGCCTCGCGGGTCAGCAGACGCGGCGTGCCAAACAACAGAAAACAAGGCTTGGGAGGATCGCTAAACGGGATAACTGACCCAGACAATCTCGGGCGAGGCCGCATCAAAAGGGGCTTGGCAGCTCTGCCCTTCCATTGGGCCGTCTTCGGCCGGCCCTCCTGGGTGGGCGTTTGCGATAATGCGGTTTGCTTGAACGCCCGATGCCCCAATGAAGCTCGTCGACAGCTGGAACAAACGCCTGCACGCGGTGACCGACCCACTTCCGGGATCGTCCCCCTACAGCAACACGCGAGGGCTCAGTGTGGAGGGGCGCTACGACCGCAGCGCGATGAGCGGATTCCTGAGGGCCCGCCACCCGCATATTTCTATTGAAATCTGGGAGCGCGCAGCCGCGGAAGGAAGGCTCCGAATCGACGGCGAGCTGTGCCGTGATCTGGAGCGAACCGTCAGGGCGGGAAACCGGCTTTCTCATCTGGTCGAGAATGTCATCGAGCCGGACGTTTCCACCCAGATGCGGCTCCTGCACGAGGATGATCGATACCTTGCCGTCGACAAGCCCGCGCCGCTGCCTGTTCATCCCAGCGGGCGCTACAACAAGCACACGGTGGTCTCATTCCTGAAGGCCATGTATCCGGGACTCGAATTCAAGCCGGTCCATCGACTTGATGCCGATACCACCGGGGTGCTGCTGCTTGCCCGCAATAGAGAAGCCGCCGCGACCGCCGCACAATGTTTTCGCAACAAACAGTTCAGCAAGATTTATCTGGCGCGCGTTCACGGTCGCTGGGCCGCTGCTTCCAGATTGATCGAGCAGCCCATTGGCAAGTCGCCGGGCGACAAGGGGGCCAGAGCACTCGAATTATCCAACGGCCTGCCCTCAGAAACCGCGGTCGAACTGCTCCGATACTTTGCAGATGACGACAGCAGTTTGCTCAGGGTCGTGCCAGCGACCGGGAGGACCAACCAGATTCGCCTGCACCTGGCTTCCAGCGGTCACGCCATCATTGGCGATCAGGCCTATGGAAAACCTGCAGAAAAATCCGATGCAGAGATCCCATTTACCTCTGGTTTCTTATCTCTTCATGCCCATCAGCTGATCCTGCCTCCGCAGGGCGATGATCCGGGCCTGGACCTGGAGTCAGCGCCGCCCGACTGGGCTAACCCTCCATGAGTCCAGAGAGGATTCAAGCGCTGCCGTAAACGCTTGCGAAGGAAACGACGGCGTCGCCCGGCTGCCAGACTTTGATCCTGGGCATGATGGCCTTGAAGGCATCGCACTTGAGCAAGGGGGATAACCAGGCCTCGATCAGGGGCTCAGCCCTGGCAAAGTTTTCCGGATTCACGTTCCTGAATTGCCGCAGGAAGGGAAACAGCGCGATGTCTGCGGCAGAGACCGAATCACCACACAGATAAGCGTGCTTCTGAAGACGGCTTCGCAGCGGCGCCAATGCCTGTCTTGCCTGCGACCAGTGTTGGTCCGGATCCAGGTCTTCATAGCGCGTCGAATATTTGTAGCGATCCAGATGATGCTTGAACGGCCCGTCGTTGTTCTCGATCAGCGCATCCAGCTCCGCCGGATCACAGCTGGCAAGCCAGCCCAGATCATCGCGCTGTCCCAGAGCCCACTTCAGGATGTCCGCGCTTTCTTCAAGAACCGTTCCGTCCTCGAACTGCAACACGGGCACTGTCCCCTTGGGTGAAAGGTCCAGCATGGCAGCCGGTTTGTCTGCAAGCGACACTTCTCGCAACTCGCAATCCACTCGCGCTGCCCACAGGGCCATGCGCGCGCGCATCGCATAAGGGCAGCGCCGAAAACTGTACAGAAGCTTTGCGCGCATGGATCACGCCTTCTTGCGAAGACGGCTCTCGGCATTCTTTCCCATATGCTCCACACCGCGCTCCTGTGCAATTTGCAGCTGCTTGATCCGCTCCCGCAAACCTTCACGGCGGTGCTCGCTCAGCTGATCATGGCAGTACTCGCAAGACACGCCATGTTCATATGCGGGGTGCTGGCGCTGCTCAACCGTCAGCGGGCTTTTGCAGCCAAAGCACATCTCGGCGCTGCCCTCCTGCAAGCCATGACCCACGCTGACGCGTGCGTCGAATACGAAACATTCGCCTTCCCACCGGCTTTCTTCAGCCGGCACCGTCTCCAGATAACGCAGGATGCCGCCCTTGAGCTGGTAGACGTTCTGATAGCCCTTGTCGAGAAGATAGGCAGAGGCTTTCTCGCAACGAATACCACCTGTGCAATACATCGCAATGGGCGTCTCCGCATTGGCCTGAAGCTTTTCTTCTACGTATTTGGGGAACTCGCCAAAGCTGAGCGTTTGCGGGTCAATAGCATCCTCAAAATGACCAATGCGGTATTCGTAGTCATTGCGTGCATCGATCACGACCACATCGTCCCGGGCAATCAGCTCGTTCCAGGCCGCTGCATCCACATAGCTGCCAGTTCGCCGGGCTGGATTGATGGACGGAACGCCCATCGTGACAATCTCCTTTTTCAGGCGCACTCTCATGTGCCGAAAGGGACGCTCCTCAGCCAGTGATTCCTTGTACTCCAAATCCCGAAACTCTGACTGATCCCTCAGGAAGCGAATCATCTCGAGAATCGAAGCTCGACTGCCGGCGATGGTCCCGTTGATTCCTTCGCTGGCGAGCAAAATCGTGCCGCATAAATCAAGCGATGCACATTGCGCTTCGAGCTGCGGCTGGAACGCCTGATAGCGCTCAAACGATGCGAAGTGATAGAGCGCGGCGACAGTAAAGCTCATGACCCTGTTCCTCCGCGTGCCGGATAGCGACATGCAGTCAAAAACGGTTGGGGCGCGCAGGCCGTGCTTGGAATAATGATTTCTCGATTCTTCATGGTCTCGAATGCGAGTGGGGTCGGGCCCGCCAATTTTACCGACATGCGACGCCATGCTGTTCAAATTGTCCGAGCG
>JBFJJV010000193.1:0-4451 GCA_041635265.1 Panacagrimonas sp. | reverse complement strand
TATAGCTGCCCGGTAGCAGCAGGCGACCGTCCGCCACCGCAATGCCAAAGCCGCCACTGACATCCAGGTGCTCAGCCGCCGGTGTGATGTCAAAGCGTACGGCGCGCGAAAAAGAAAACAGCGCCAGCGCGATGAGCAGAATCAGGCCGAGTAGACCGTATACCCAGTACATGGGAGGAATTGCGCTTGACGGGGACGAGCCTCGCGCCAGACCTGGCGGAGTGTAGGTGACCGGCGAAATGCGCACCGCATCATCATCATGTTCTTGTTGGTTCACAGCGGCTCCCGGCAGCGAATATCAATCGGTGCCATGCCGGGCACGACTTTGAAATCGTGGCGCACGTCGCGATAGCCGGCGCGAACGCCGATGGCTACGTAATTTCCAGGCTTGAGCGAGATTTTCTTGTCTAGGAACTTGCCTTGTTTGCCCACGCGGTAAATGGTCACCTCCGTCAGATTGTCTGATCGTAGAGGAACTTCGATGGGCGCCGTTGCGGTCGCAATTGCACGGCGAACCCCGTTGATTTGTTGTTGCAGTATCGGGCCGCCATCCGAAATCAACGCGGCTTCAGCGAGCATACGCTCTGCTTCGCTGCGGACTGCTTCAGATTGCAGGCGGGTCGGGCGATTCAGCAGGTCCTGCAGTTTTTGCGCCAGTGCCGCTCGTTGCCTTGCCTTGCCGATGCCCTCGGCTGCAAAGCCGATACCGGGGTCAATCTTCATCGCCGCTTCGTAGCTGGCTAGAGCACCAGCCCAGTTTTCTCCTTTTACTTGAGCCTCAGACTCAGCCTGAAGAATGGCCAGCTCGCGTTCCTTTCGCGCGCTTTTCAGACGAGAGCTCGCCTGAAGAACGCCGCCGTCGTCAGGGCGCATCTTTCGCGCCCGCGCCAGTTGGGTGGCTGCCGCATCAAGACGGCCCAGATCCAGGGCTTCGATCGCCAGCCCCATGACCCGCTGAAATTCGACATTGCTTTGATACGCTTTAATCCGCGCGACGCCATCGGCGGCTTCACTGCTTTGTGCGTCCAGTTTCAGTGCTTCCCGATACGCGGCCAGTGCGCCGGGCAGATCATTGATCTGCTCGAGCCGGCGTCCGGTCTGCAGCTTGCTCTGAAGCTGATCAAAGTTCTCCAGCCGTGCCATGCCGCGCTTGGCCCGCTCATTATCGGCATCCAGTTTTAATGCCAGCGCAAAAGACTGCTGAGCAATCACTTTGTCGCCGTTTTCTATTCCGGCGAAGCCTTCATCGAGTGCGGCTTTGAGCCGGACAGGAATCTGGTCGATCAGGGTTTGTGCCTGCCTCGTGGCAGATTCAAAAGCAGCCTTGGATGCTGGAAAGTCCTTCGTAGAAAATTTCCTCTCGGCGTCCGCTGCCGTCGACCTTGCCGCTGCCAGTGCCTTGGGCGCCCATACATCAACGTGACTGGCTTGTAGTTGCAGGAGTTGGGCGTCAAAGCGGGTGCGCAATTCCTGCGAGGATGCGCGCGCGCGCAGCAATTCAGGCTCGTCCCATATGGGCCGGGGCGCTTCGGGTTTGTCCGCTGCGATTTTTTCGGCGCCGGGGACGATAGCCGCATTCTCGCTGGGGGCGGTTTCGGGGGGCGGAGACGATGTGTCGCCAAGCGCCAGCAATTTTGGCAGACCAACGATGGCGGTGATCCCCAATAGCAGGATGAACGCCAAAGCGATCAGTATTTGCGTTCCGCCGACGCCATCGGGTCCGACCGCAGGGGAGTTCTGCGATTTGCCTTCGATCGAAGCCCCCGATGAATCGGGGGTAAGCGGCGTGATGCGTTCGAACTGGGGGCTCGAATCAAGCTCGGGCATGAGATTTTTTCAGAGCTTTCCAGTTCATGGCGCAGCTGCCGCGCCAATTTCAGTGGCGTAGCGTTCCTGCAATAATTTACGCCACTGCGCGTACTGTTCCTTGGCCGATCCGCTCAGTGTCACGGTCTTCTCTTCGAGTTTGACCACTCGGGGTGAGACATCATCGTTGATCGAGGAGTTCAGCTCCTTGATCGACTCGGCGTGCAATTCCGCTTCCTTACCTTTTTGCAGGCCGCTGGAAAAAATTGCGACGCCGCCGATAATGCCAATCTGTCCGGCGGCCGCGGTTCCGGCATTATCGGCAGTAGCCAGAGCAAAGATGCCGCCGATAACGGCCGCCGCCCCAGCGAGTTTCCTGCCGAGCGCCTGATTTTCCAGCTCGCGCAGGGCAATGACTTCTGAGTAACTCGCGCGGCGCCACTCTTGGTAGGCGGGGCGCATATTCTGCTGAAAGGCGGCGTAGTGGGCATCGAGCGTGTCAATCAGCAGCTCATCTCGTAGGCGTACGTCCTCTACTCGTTGCACGATAGGATCGGATTCGGGTGGCAAGCGATCGACCGACAGCCGTCCGGACTTGTCTTTTTTCAGGTATTCATCGAATCGGGCGGGTGCCAGATCCGCTGCGAACCGGAGATTGCTTACGCGCCGCAGTTCTATCAGCTCTTCTGGCTTGAGCTGATTACGGGCAGCAAGGAGATCATTGGCCACGCGACTGTACAGGTCTTGGAAGGGATCGAGCGCCCCGACGCTTTGTTCCGTATAGGAAAGCTCGGCAGCCTGTTCTTCATATGTTTTCTCAAACCATTTGCGACCGGTGGCGTCCGTGGCAAACACTCGGACTTTCAGGGTTTCGCCGTCGGAGTGGAGAATTGTTCCGCCCACCACCACCATCGACGAGGCCGTCGCCTCCGGCAGGACTCGCACGGTGCCCCAGTAGCCGGTGTTATCCAGAGCGCTGCGCAGCACTTGAGGAATGAAGTTCGACTCAGCCTGGCGAACCGCTGGATAGATCCCTTTTTCCTCTTGTTCCTTGATGGTTTCCGGAATGCCGGGATCGAACTGGGTAACCACCAGATCGAGGACTTGCTCGCGGGGTATTTCGCTTTGAGCCTGCGTCGCCTGCACTTCGTTGACGCGTTTGACCTGCGTAGTGATGCAGCCGCTGGCCAACAGCCCGGCACACAGCAATACGACGGAACGCAATATTGGCCTGGTGATGTTCATGGTTCAGGATTTCTTCTTGTACTTGCGGTATTCCTCCCAAAGCTTGGCTCGCAGCTCAGGGTCTTTCTCAGTTTCAGCAGCCTCGCGCAACTGTCGGGCCACCACGTCGTCGTCCTGACCGGACGGTACATCCGCGGGTGCAGGATATTTTCTGGCGACGGTGTTCGGTGCGCCGCGCCCTCCCGTTCCGCCGACCGATGCCGCGCTGACCTCCCCATCGACTTCTTCTGGGGTCTGTCCAGCCAGCCCGCCACCGCCCTCACTCTCTCCCTCACCCACATTTTCGCCGTTACCACCGGCAGCGCCAGCGGCTTGTTGCTGTTCTTCTATTTCTACTCTTTCGCGCGCCAGGCGTTCATCAAAATCACCAAGTGCAAGGTCAAAGCGACGATCCCACTGAGCGTCTTGCTCTTCCCGAGTCATGGCATTGCCACTCTCTTCAGGCTGGCCAGTCGCAGGGCCTGACCGGCTTTGCCGCTGGTCGGTGGCGTTTTGCGGCTGAGCCTGGCCTTCGGGGCTGGGTGGCGGCGCACTCTGCTGTTCGTTTTTAGCGGCCTCGGGCCGAGCCGCGGACTCCGTTTCGGGCTGTGGTTCTGTCGGCCGACTCTGGGCCGTGGACGTTGGTGTGGGCGAACTTGGTGCAGGCGTGACGCAAGCCAGCAGGAGGCTGCTCGCGATCAACAGTAGAGGCGCGTTCTTCGGTAGCCTGTTCATTCGGAAAAGACCATGTTTTCGAGTAATAGAAGGATTTCCAGTCATTGGACGCCGACGAGCGACGATAGTTTTAAAATTTTCGAGATTAAGCTGATTCTCCGCGCAGGCTAAGTCGAAATCGCACATCGGTGGTTTCCACCGCTTGTCCGTTAACCATACGCGGTCGAAGTCTTGCCTGACGCAGTGCCTTGAGAAAATCCTGCTCCACGGATGCTGGAACCGTGATCGATTCTCTCTTCACCACACGCAATTGCTTGACCTGACCTCGCTCGTTGACGGTGAAGCTGGCAACGATGTCGCCGCCTTTTCCAGGCAAGGATGGGGTTTGGGGCGGTACAAAATATATAAACGCTGGTTTGGAAAAAGGAGGCTCATTCCCGATCGCTTGCAGCAAGCTGCCCGCCTTGTCGTAGGCCCGTTTGGCGCCGTCTCGGCGGCTCTGAGTAGTATGCACATCGCCAATCCTGAGCAAGGCATGCGCTTTTTCCCGGGCCGACATCTGCTTGTTGTTGTCCACCAGCGCCTCGGCGCGCTTGAGCGCATCGTGGGGTCTGGCGTTACGCGGCAGCGGTGGCTGGTCGAAATTCAGTGCACGAGCCCCGCCACTGATCGCGGCTTCGATCAGTGCCTCGATGAGTGCCTCGCTGGAATCGGCGGTATCGACCGGCTTGCCCAGAATATCAACT
>JBFJJV010000192.1:0-4508 GCA_041635265.1 Panacagrimonas sp. | reverse complement strand
GGTCGTGCACGAAATGATGTCACGTGAAAGCACTGATCTTTTCGCATCGGCGTCGGCGCAAAGTAATAATTGGAGACACAGCATCGCGCCGCATCTGCCTTGATCGGTTTTACCGAGTGCAGGGCCTGATGATGGGTTTCCATCACCACCAGCCGATTGAAGCGGCAGGCAAGCGAAATTGGTGGCTGCTGAATCCCCTGCGGCCAGAGTTCAAGGTCGCCGCCCGCTGATTCCTCCCACTCGGGCGTCGCGTAGTAGAGCAAGTTCAGATTGCGCCAGCGCGCACGTTCACCGTCGTGCGAGTTGTCGACATGTGGATTGAGAAAATGCCCCCGACCCATCACGGAGACGCCGCCGGCATAGAGCTGCGGATCAGGCTCCAGGTCTGATTTTCCGGTGATCTGGCGCACGGCCTCAAGCACGGCCTCGTCCTGGAATGCGAACAGTGCCTCTTCGAGTTCAGGCGCATGCCGATCCATCTGCGCGGAGACATATTTACGCTCGCGAAAGCTGTTTCTCAGTCGCATCTGTTCCGGCGACGGCATCGCGGCATGAATCTGCCGCGATGCCACCGGTGACAGCACATCGTCCACGACGAAATGCCGAATCGGCGTGCTGGCCGCAAACTGGGCACGCAAGCCCGACAGATCCTCGCGCAGCCGCCCCGCTATTTGCTGCGCGAAGTCAGTCATCGTCTCAGCTTCAGGCTCAGCTCACGATGATCGGGCTGGCGGTCTGGTTGAGAATCATCTTGTTGAGTCGTTTCACAAAAGCGGCCGGATCTTCCAGCGAGCCACCTTCGGTCAACTGTGCCTGACCCAGCAACACTTCTGCGATATCGCTGAACGCCGCATCCTCATCTGCCTGCTTGAGGCGCGCGACCAGCGGATGCTCGCCATTGAGTTCGAGAATGGGCTTGGCCATGGGGAATTTTTCACCGCCCTGCATCAGCATCTTTTCCAGGCGACGGCTCATGCCGTTGTCGGGCGCGACCAGACAGGACGGCGAATCCGTCAGACGCTTGGACAGCACCACGTCCTGCACACGATCTTCCAGCACCTTTTTTGCTCGTTCGAGCACGTCTTTGTACAAGACCTCGGTCTTGGCCTGTTCAGCCGTTTCAATCGCGTCCTCAAGCTCTGCGCCCCCCTGTGCCACCGATTTCAGCGGCTTGCCATCAAACTCGTTGAGGTGGCTGACCACCCACTCGTCGATGCGATCAGTCAGCAGCAGCACCTCGAAATCTTTCTTGCGGAAACCTTCGATGTGCGGGCTGTTGCGGGCGGCGTTGAGGGTTTCGGCGGTGATGAAGTAGATCGACTTCTGATCTTCTTTCATGCGGGATACATAGGCCTCCAGCGAGGTCAGCTCGCCTTCCGGATCCTTGGTCGACGCCATACGCAGTAATTTGGCGATGCGCTGGCTGTTTGCCGGGTCTTCGACCAGGCCCTCCTTGAGCACGCCGCCGAAGATACTCCAGAACTGTTTGTAATCGTCCGGCTTGTTCTTGGCCATGTCATCGAGCATGTCGAGGACTCGCTTGACCAGGGCCGCCTTGATCTTGTCCGTCACCCGACTGTTCTGGAGAATCTCGCGTGAGACGTTCAGCGGCAGATCCGAGGTGTCGACCAGACCGCGCACAAAGCGCAGATAGGTCGGCAGCAATTCGGCGGCCTTGTCCATGATGAAGACGCGCTTTACATATAGCTTGAGACCGTGATGTTCCTCGCGGTTCCACAATTCAAATGAGGCGCGCTTGGGGATGTACACCAGCGAGGTGTATTCCATATTTCCCTCGACTTTGTGATGCGCCCAGCACATCGCATCTTCGAAGTCGTGCGTCAGATGCTTGTAGAAACCCTGATAATCCTCGTCCTTGAGATCGTTCTTGGCGCGCGTCCAGAACGCACCCGCCTGATTAATGGTTTCCATTTCGCCCTTTTCTTCGTCCATCTTGAGACGAATGGGCAGACCGATGTGATCAGAATATTTCTTGGCAATAAAGGAAAGCCGCTGGGGCTCAAGAAACTCCTTGTTTTCCTCGCTCAGGTACAGAATGACTTCGGTCCCCGGGGTGCTCTTGTCGCAATCAGCGACCTCGAACTCGCCTTCGCCGTCCGATGACCATTGCGCGGCCTCCGTGGTTCCGGCGCGCAGGCTCTTCACTTCCACTTTGCTGGCGACGATGAAGGCCGCGTAAAAACCGACGCCGAACTGGCCGATCATCTGTGCGTCCTTGGCCTGATCACCGCTCATATTGGACAGGAACTCGCGGGTGCCGGAACGGGCAATCGTGCCGAGATTGGCGATCAGGTCGTCACGGCTCATGCCGATGCCGGTATCGCGAATGGTCAGGGTGCCAGCTTCCTTGTCCGGGACGATCTCGACCGCCAGCTCCTGCTCGCCCAGCAACTCGGGCTTGGAGATCGCCTCGTAGCGCAGCTTGTCGCAGGCATCCGATGCGTTGGAGATCAGTTCCCGCAGGAAAATCTCCTTGTTCGAATACAGCGAATGAATCATCAGCCGCAGCAGTGACTTGGTTTCGGCCTGGAATGCGTGTTTGTCGGTACTCATTTGAACAGGAGATCCTCTGAAGACGGGCAATGGATTGGGAGATAGCCCCGCAATGGGTCCAAATTGAGTAATTTCAAGAGCCGGAAACGACAAAGACCCAGGTCATCCCGGGCCTTTGTGTACAGCTGTGCAGCGGAAACCGATGCGCCGATGACCGGCGCGCACAATTCCTACTTGAGCTTTTCCTTGATGCGGGCGCTCTTGCCGGCGCGATCGCGCAGGTAGTACAGCTTGGCGCGCGCCACGTCACCACGACGCTTGAGGATGATCTCGGCAATCTGCGGGCTGTAGACCTGGAACACGCGTTCCACGCCTTCGCCGTGCGAGACCTTGCGTACCGTGAACGCGGAGTTCAGGCCGCGATTGCGCTTGGCAATGACCACGCCTTCAAAGGACTGCAGACGCTCGCGGTCGCCTTCCTTGACCTTGACCTTGACCTCGACGGTGTCACCGGGGTTGAACTCCGGCACTTCCCGGCTCATCTGCTCGGCCTCGACTGAGGCAATGATCTTGTTCACGTTGCTCATGACGCTTCTACCTTCTTCTGATGTTCTGCCACACATTCCTTGATGACTTCACGCAGGAGCTTTTGCTCCTGCGCGTCCAGTTCCAACTTTTCCAGCAAATCCGGCCGCCGTAACCAGGTCCTCCGCAGTGCCTGCCTGAGCTGCCAGCGCGCGATATCCGCGTGATTGCCGCCCATCAAGACCTCCGGTACCGCCTGATCCCGCCACTGCACTGGCCGCGAGTAATGCGGATGGTCCAGCAGACCCTTTCCCTGTGCAGAGAATGAATCCTGCTGCGCCGATTCCGCATGACCCAGCACCCCGGGGAGCAAACGCGCGATGCCGTCAATCAAGGCCATCGCCGCCAGCTCGCCACCTGAGAGTACAAAATCGCCCAGAGACAGCTCTACATCTACCTCAGCCTCTACCAGGCGCTCATCTATGCCCTCGTAGCGACCGCAAACCACGATCAATGCCGCTTCCTGACTCAAGCGCTCGAACCAGGCCTGGCTCATGCGCTCACCCTGAGGCGACATCATCACTACCTTGGCACTGTTCCCGAGCCCTGCCTTGGCAGTCTCGATCGAACGCGCCAGTGGGCCCGCCTGCATTACCATGCCGGGACCACCACCGAAAGGCCGATCATCCACCTTCCGCCACTTGTTCTGAGCGTGATCGCGCGGGTTGCACAAGCGCAACTCCAACGCCCCCTGCTCGGCTGCCACACGGGGCATACCATGCCCTGTGACTACTTCAACCAACTCCGGAAACAGCGTGATGACCTCGATCTTCACCTGCTGAGTTAAAACTCCGGCTGCCAGTCGACTACGATCCTGCCCTTGTCCACATCCACCGATTCCACGATGGGGCCGACAACCAGCGGTATCAGTCGCTGCCGCTTGCCTTCCTTGACCACCAATATGTCCTGAGCCCCGTTACTGGTCAGCGAATCCACCGCGCCCAGCAACACCGACTCCTTGTTTCTAACCTCAAGCCCTACAAGATCAAACCAGTAGTACTCGCCTTCTTCCGGCTCCGGCAGCCGACTGCGATCGACCTGAATCTCTGATCCGATCAGGCTGGCGGCGACATCCCGATCTTCTATCAGCTGCCCGTCAGCGCCTTGAAGGCGACAAACCAGCGTCGTTCCCTGCATCTTCGCCTCGACCATCTTTGAAGCAAAGCCCGAACCTTGCTTGCTCGACAACCAGCAATCCGGGTAATCGAGCAAGTTCTCGACAGGGCGCGTATAAGACCGCAATTTGACCCAGCCTCGAACCCCGAACACCCCGGCGACGCGACCCAGCGTCACCCGGCGTTCCATCGGCCTAGGCCGCTACTGGCGCGGCGGTGTCCGCAGCAACCGTAGACACCAGATAGGCAACACGATCAGATACTTGCGCACCCTTGCCCTGCCATTCCTTGACC
>JBFJJV010000191.1:0-4549 GCA_041635265.1 Panacagrimonas sp. | reverse complement strand
CGTCGGCCCCCTGTTCGTAGTAACGCAGCGCAAAGGCCTGCGGATCGCCCACCACGCGCAGGCCCTCGAGCTGGATGCCCTTGATCAGATTGGGGCCCTTGATGTCGAGGCGGGGAATGATGCGCAAGCCGGGCATGGGATCAGTCGATTTCCCAGATGGGTGTACGAAGCTTCCATCCGCTCCCATCATGTTTCCAAAGATGGTCGGAGCGCCAGCTATCGATCACGGCATGGAATTCTTCTTCGTTGATCTCGCAGAAGTCCAGAAACTCTTGGAAATAGCGTTTTGGGAATTCGTTGTCGTACCTCCGAACCAGCGCAATACCTTCCTCGCGCGTGATTTTTCCGTCCCGGATTTCGTGTGCGGTATCCGAAGTGGTGCGGCCAATGCCGAATTTGATGTAGCCCAAGTAGTAGTGGTAGCCGTCAATGCGGTCGTCCAGGCTGGCGTATTTGGAGTATGTCCCCTCGGATCGTTCG
This sequence comes from Panacagrimonas sp., assembly GCA_041635265.1. Lineage (GTDB taxonomy): Bacteria > Pseudomonadota > Gammaproteobacteria > Nevskiales > Nevskiaceae > Panacagrimonas. The sequence continues at coordinate 4,069 of JBFJJV010000191.1, read as the reverse complement.
GTGTTGGGTGAGAAGCCGGTGTTTTCGACGCAGTAATAAAAATTCTCTTGCGGGTCCCAGAACTTGTAGTGACCGAAGAAGTGAATCTCGGTCTTGTTCTCCATGATGCGGGCGTAAGGTGGCGCCATGAAAGGATTCAGATCGCTCAGCGATACGCCGTGATCGGCCCAGAACTCCGGCGGAAGACCCGAAAAATAGTGCTTGTCGTGGTCCGAGATGTCTCGCGTTGGCTTGAAGGCGTTCTTCATGTCGCCGCCGTACTCGACCTCCCCGTTTTCACCGTACATGATGAGTTGCACGCCGTATTTCACAGCCATATGCAAAGGGAAATTGGCTTGCCCGTAGATGAAGGGCTGAAAAGGATCGCCCATTTGTGCAAAGGACAGCTGGGTTAATTTTCGCGTGACCTTGGGGTTGGGTGTGCCCAACACATGGTCAAAGCCGGCTTGGAGAAAGGCGTCGAGGTTGCGGCGGCCAATTTCCGTGGGCAACAGGGGTGCCCACGTTACGCACAGCGGATTCATGCCGTACTTGTATTTGAGTTGGTGAGCGACAAAACTGCCGTCCTTGCCACCGCTGCACGGCACAATCACATCGAAGCTGCCGTCGTTTCGGCGGAAGCGGTCGCACAGATCGCGCAGTTGGCGGTCGCGGTCTTCCCAGTCGACCTGGGTTCGCTTGTATACACCGTAACGGCAGGCCGAGCAGACACCTTCTGCGTCAAAACTGATGCGGGGCCGCTGGTTGGATACGGTGCACAACTTGCAGAATTTCACCTCGCTGGGCAGCTTGTACATGCCCAGAACGTCTTTGGTCGGATGGTCGGAGTGGGATGTCATGGCAATAAATCAGATATGGCAGCCACCACATTCTGAGTGGCTCGTGTTCGAGGGCCCGCAGGTTCATGTTGAACGCGGTTTTCTAGGGTTTCATCGAGTATTGTCGCCAGATTGTCCAGAGTGGCGCTCCGTGCAATGCCCATCTGAACAAATGGTGACGAATGGTCAAAAAGGGAGCCTAGGACCTGGATGACGGGTCGCCCTGCCATGTTCGCTTCCACCCCTACGGTCGAGGTCATGGTGACCACAGCGTCGACAGCGTGTAGCACGGGCGCCAGGGCTTGCGACGCTGGGCACAAGACCGTGTGGGCGGCAGTCAACGTGGGAGGAGGTTCGCTGGGGTGAGGCCTTACCAGCAAGCGCCGCCCAGGGCCCTCAGCCCAGGCTTCAAGGACCCGGCGGATGCGACCGGGGAAAAGCGGGTCACCAAGCTTGCCGGGCACCGTCGGATGCGATGCGGGTTCTGGCTGCGACGCCCAAAGCACTATATGACCGACCGGGCCCAGCTCGGATCGCAGCACTGCGCCGGCTCTTAGACTGTTCGGGTCAAGAAGGTCATCGAAGGCGGGGTTGCCGGACACAATCACCTGCTCGGCTGGCCGACCAGCCTGTACAAAGTGGCTTTTGACGCCCGGATTTAACACACAGATGCGGTCGCAAAAGGCGGCATCACGTAGCCACTCAATCTCGTCGAGGGCGAACAAGGTGTTCAAACACAGCGCAGGAATACCCAGTTGTCCAGCCGCGATGCCGGCGGCCCGCTCGGCTCTCGGTGCATTGCTGATGACCACCAAGTCGGGCTTTTCGCGCACCAGTATGCGTTCAAGGGTTTCCACGGGGAGAAAAGCTTGCCTGCCATGCCGTTGGTAAAGCGCGCGGGCATGGTCGAGTCCGTGCAAGGCACACAACTCTGCATACGACAAACCCAGATATGCGACGCTCTCCGCTGGCTCGACGCCTTTGATCGCAGGAAGCTCAGCGGCTAGCGCGGCACCCCAGGCAAGGGCTTGCACGTCGCTTGGGGTCACAAAGTCTTTGAATCCCAGCAACCGAAGGCCGGTGGGCTTCACCGCTGCCGCTGCCGTGGTAAGACCGAGCACCGAAACACGGGCGATGTCCGTGTGCTGCAAGGCCAAGGCAACTGGGAGCAGCGCCTGGATATGGCCTGCGCCATAACTGACAAAAAGAACGTGGGGCAGCCGCTTCATGGGCGCTGGCGGGGGGCACCGATGGCAACTGTTAGCATCTCGATTTTGATCTGTCGGAGAGTTTTGTGGCCGATTTTGCCCATGGCGTGATGCTTCATCATTTCTTCGATGATTATCATCCGAAATCCCAAGGCGCTATCTCGCAACACGCGTTGCGCCAGATACTGACCGGACTTGGTGTGCACCGATTTTTAACGCCTGCGGAGTGGCTGACCCGCTCACTGGCCGGAGAATTGCATAAAGACGATTTGTGCATCACCTTGGACGATGCGTTGCTTTGCCAGTACGACGTGGCTTTGCCCGTGCTGGATGAGTTGGGCTTGAAGGCCTTTTGGTTTGTCTACAGTTCTGTGTTCGAGGGCACGCTGGAGCGGTTAGAGGTGTACCGGCATTTTCGTTCGGTTCACTTTTCGGATCTGAACCGCTTTTACGACACCTTTTCAGCTGTGGTGGCTCATCACGAACCAGCAGCGTTCGCCACGGCTCAGCGCGTATTCGACCCCACTGAATACCTCAAGCCGTTCGCGTTCTACTCCCATTCGGACCGGTGGTTCCGTTACCTGCGGGACGAAGTTTTAGGGGGAAAACGGTACAACGAATTGATGGATCGATTGATTACCGATAGCGATCTCGATACTGCCAGCTTGCGCGACAAACTCTGGATGACCAACAGCCAGCTGGCACGTCTCGTCCAAGAAGGGCACATGGTGGGTTTGCACTCCACCACCCATCCCACGCGGCTGGAGAGGCTGAGTGCAGAGCAACAGGCCTATGAATATGGCCATAACTTGGACCACATTTTTCGAGCAACAGGTGTGCGCCCGCAGACCATGTCGCACCCTTGCAATTCCTATGGGGCGGAAACATTGGAGATTCTGCGCGGCTTGGGAATCCAACTGGGCTTTCGTTCCAATATGGCCTTGGCGGCTCGACATGGTCCGTTGGAATATCCCCGGGAGGACCAGGCCATGTTGAAAATGATCACCGCATGAAGCTGGCCATCTATACCTCCAATCAACCCAGGCACCTGCGCCTGATCGAACGGCTGGCTGCAGTTGCCGATCAAGTGCACGTAGTGATGGAATGTACGACGTTGTTTCCTGGTCAGACCGAGGACTTTTATCGGAAGTCTCCTCATATGCAAGCGTATTTTCAGCGCGTCATGGCGGCGGAATTCAGTCTGTTTGGTGGCCCGAGGTTTCTACCCGCCCACGTCTCGGTGATGCCAGTGCGTATGGGGGATTTGAATGCCATGGCCTTGGATGCATTTGCACCATCGTTGGACTGTGATCTGCACATCGTATTTGGTGCGAGCTACATCAAAGCGCCCTTGATCGATGCGTTGGTGGAGCGCCGCGCGGTGAATATCCATATGGGTGTGTCGCCGTATTACCGGGGCAGCGGTTGCAATTTCTGGGCGGTGCACGATGGGCACCCAGAATTGGTGGGTGCAACGATCCACCTGTTGTCGCGTGGGCTCGATTCCGGGCCCATGCTCTTTCACGCACTGCCCCCTCGTGAAGCGGTGGATCCGTTTCACTTGGGCATGTTGGCGGTCGATGAAAGCCAGCGCGCGCTGGTGCGCGCCATCGAAAAGGGGGGGCTTCACCAGTGGCAACCGGTACCACAGGACAAGTCGTTGGAAATGCGGTACTCGCGGTACAGCGACTTCACGGACGATGTGGTGTCCCGCTATCTCGGTGACGTGCCCTCTGCGGCAGAGATCGGCGCGCTCATGGCAAAGGCACCTTTACAACCGGGCCTGATTCTGGTTCCGACGCATCCCACAGCGCCAGCGCCGCCAGAGCCCGCAGTTCGCGGGTGAAATTGGCCGATCCGTCGCGGTGCTGGTCCAGCAGGGCGGCGACGGCGGCGGGTTCAAACAGGCGGTTGATCACGTCACTGCCTTGCAAGGTGTTGCGCAGCCAGCCGTGCAACTCGCCTTTGAACCAGTCGCCCACCGGCACGGTGAACATCTGCTTTTTGCGGTAGGCCAGGTCTTCGCCGATCAAAGGTGCGGCG
>JBFJJV010000190.1:0-4650 GCA_041635265.1 Panacagrimonas sp. | reverse complement strand
GGCATTTATCGCAATTGCGGCCCAGAGCGGGAGATAATTGAGTAGGTAAAGCGAGGTGGCGCCGACAAAGGATATATACACCCCGGCAACCATGGCGAATTCCTGCCAGGCGTACTTGGGCACCGCGAGCAGTTTCTGAAAACGAGGCATTGTCACGATCTGTGCCAGGAGCTCACGATCTTCAGCAGGGTATGCGGTTTCGTTCATGCATATATCGCCGTAAAATTTCGTCTTAATTGACTGGCCGCTGCTTTTAACTGGCGCGCAGGGCATCGAAGTTATTTGAATTGTGGAGTATATGAGGTATTTGCGTTAATCACTTGTTTGTGGATAGCGCGCGATGGATCGTTTCCGTCCATCAGCTTGGATCTGGACCTTAATTTCTTTCTGACGGATTCGGGTACGTTTGCCGCAAAATTGAGCAGGCGGTGCTTATCGGGAAGCGATCAGATTGAAGATTTTGCGGCCTAAATTATTCTCAGATCCAGTGCCCAGGTTTCAAGGGCTTTGTCGGGCCGTCGACTTAGCCGCTGGCTGATGTCATTTCGTGTTTCTAGCTCGACTTTGCCTGCCTGTCAGGTGTGTGCTTAACAGGCGCGCATACAGTCGATAACTTCAGATACGGGTGGCCTGCACGGCGTCGCATGGTCCGCTAACTGGCTACCGAACAGCCAGCAGGTGCGAACGCAATCGTCATCGCCTTATTGCATCTCATGGTCACGCTCCCTGATTGCCCTCCGGGCTAGGATAAGACTCGAGCACTTGAGGATAGAGCGCAGCTTAAATTGGGGCTGGGCCAATCCGGCTTATGGCAATTTCGTCTCGAATAGGGGCTCATGCACGCCGTTGCTGTGGCAATTCCGGCTGCTGCAATTACACTGCAGTGCTATCCACCCACCTTCCCATAGTCCTAAAAAGATGGCTACCAGCAGTCTTCTCACCCTGATCGATGATATCGCGACGATCATGGATGACGTCTTTCTGATGACAAGGGTGGCCGCCAAAAAAAGCGCCGGCGTGCTCGGGGATGACCTGGCGCTCAATGCGGAGCAGGTCGCCGGGGTCAGAGCTGCGCGTGAGCTTCCTGTGGTTTGGGCGGTGGCCAAGGGCTCCCTGATCAACAAGGTCATTCTGGTTCCCGCAGCTTTGCTCATCAGCGCGTTTGCGCCCTGGGCCATCCTGCCGCTGTTGATGGTCGGTGGTGCTTATCTTTGTTTTGAAGGCTTTGAGAAGGTGGCGCACAAATTTCTGCATTCAGGCGAAGAGGATGCTGAGCATCATGTGCAGCTGCTCAAGGCGGTGGCCGACAGGAATGTTGATATGCTCGCTTTCGAGAGAAAGAAAGTGAAAGGAGCCATCCGCACCGATTTCATTCTCTCTGCTGAAATCATTGTGATTGCTTTAGGCGTGGTCTCGGGCCAGAGCATGCTCACACAAAGCCTGGCGCTGTCCCTGATTGCTTTCCTGATCACGGTCACCATTTATGGTCTGGTGGCCGGCATCGTGCGACTGGATGATGCCGGTCTTGCCCTGATTGAGACGAAGAGCAGATTTAAACAGGTTCTGGGCCGCGGGCTGCTCGCCTTTGCCCCCAAGTTGATGAAGACGCTTTCTATCGTCGGAACAGCCGCTATGTTCATGGTGGGTGGCGGCATCCTTGCTCACGGTTTTGAGCCAGTTCATCTCGGCATTGAGGGGTTAATGAGCTTGCTGGCCGAGGAGGGCGGGGTTCTCAATACGATGTCCTGGCTGTTTCCAACTTTGCTCAACGCCCTGTTCGGCATTATCTGTGGTGGATTGCTGGTCATCTTGTTTGCGGTCATCGGAAAACTCCGAGGTGCTTTGGGCTCGGCGCCAGCCTAAAACGACCATTAAGCGCCTTGCATAATTCAGCAAATGGAATGATGGGTGTCTGATGCAAGGGCCGAAAATGGATTCACAATCAGCGTTTATCGGATTCGATCCCGGCGTGACTAACATGAGGTGTTATGTTCTAATGCTGCGATGAATTTCAGCGTTCATTTCGACTCAGAAACCATACTGCGCCTTGCAGCTGCGGTGGAGCGTGTTGGCCTGACCAGGAATCGCATCATCGTCAATGCAGTTCAGGAATGGCTGGTGCGCAACGAGGCGGCCGAATGGCCCGAGGATCTCCGAGATCATTGGCGAAATCCGGCACCAGAGCTAGACGCTGGGCCGGTCGAGTTCGATATCTGGCAGCCTCGAGAAACGGATCAAAAGGCGGCCTGATCAGTGAAGTACCTTCTGGATGGCGGCACCCTGAAAGCCGCTTTGTGTGGCAGATTGCCCGTCGCCCTGAAAATGGCCGAGCTGGGCCCGGGTGACGTGGCGGTTTCTGTTGTGAGCCGTCTGCAACTGGAAATTGGCCTTTCCAGTAGCCCGAAGGCACAAACCCGCTACGCTCGTTTATATGAGGTGTTATCCAATACCATCCGAACGATCGAGTTTGGTGAGCACGAAGCGCAGCAGGCAGCCACCTTGGGTGCATATTTGAAATCCGGTGGCGAAGCCATCGGCACTATGGAATTGATCCTCGCGGCACAGGCCATGACCCATCACTTCACCCTGGTGGTGGACGACATCACACCTTATCGGATGGTGACCGGGCTCAAGGTCGAAAACTGGCTGAGTGAGAAAACAGATCACTCGCATTAAAATACTTTAACAGTAATATCTAAGATAATGATATGAATAGAATATTTAACTTCAGTGCCGGCCCCGCCACCTTGCCCTTCCCGGTATTGCAACAGGTCCAGGCTGAACTACTGAACTGGAAAGGCTGCGGTATGTCGGTGATGGAAATGTCACACCGCGGCAAGGAGTTTGTCGGCATCGCCACCGAGGCGGAAAAAGACCTGCGCGAGTTGGCTGAGATTCCCGACAATTACAAGGTTTTGTTCATGCAGGGTGGTGCCACTGCCCAGTTCGCTCTGATTCCGCAGAACCTGCTGGGAGATAAGACCACGGCTGATTATGTGCTGACTGGGGACTGGGGCAAGAAAGCGATCAAGGAGGCGGCTAAGTTCGCCAAGACCCAGACGGCTGCCTCCAGCGCGGATGACAAGTTCACTCATATTCCCGAACGTTCAAGCTGGAAGCTGGATCCCGCGGCTGCCTATGTGCACATCACGCCCAACGAGACCATTCATGGCGTGGAATTCCATGAGGTGCCTGATACCGGCAATGTGCCGCTGGTTGCCGACATGTCGTCCAATATTCTGTCACGGCCGATGGAGGTCGAGAAATACGGCCTGATCTACGGTGGCGCGCAGAAGAATATTGGCCCAGCGGGACTGACGATTGTTATCGTCCGTGATGATCTGCTGGGCAAGGCTTCTGCTACGACCCCGAACGTATTTGATTACCAAGCGGTTGCTGAAGGCGAGTCCATGCTCAATACCCCGGCCTGCTTCTCCTGGTATGTGTCCGGACTGGTCTTTAAATGGATCAAGAGCGAAGGGGGGCTGCGGGCGATTGGTGAGCGCAATCAGCGCAAGGCGGCAATGCTTTATGACTATATTGATTCGCAGGATTTTTATCGCAATCCGGTCGTCGCGAAGGATCGTTCTAGGATGAATGTTCCTTTCATCCTGACAGACAGCGAACTCGATGGCGCATTCCTGAAGGGCGCCGAGGCGGCGGGCCTGAGTGGGCTCAAGGGGCATCGCGCAGTGGGTGGCATGCGCGCCTCTCTTTATAACGCCATGCCTGAAAGCGGTGTGGCGGCTTTGATTGATTACATGAAAGAGTTTGTCAGAACGCGCGGCTAGCTCGTGTGGCTTCCAAATGAGCTGAATCATTTTCCGAGTCGTCCATAGCTGCGGCCATGACGGTTTCAGGTTCCGAATAAAGAAAACGAATGTTAAAAATTCAAACACTCAACAATATCTCCACACTTGGCCTGGAGCGCTTCCCGCGGGACCAATACGAGGTTGGGTCCGAATTCTCCGCGCCAGACGCAGTGATGGTGCGCTCCGCTGATATGCACAAGCTGGAGATACCGCAATCGGTCAATGCCATCGGCCGAGCGGGCGCTGGAACCAATAATATTCCAGTGGCCGCCATGAGCAGTCGCGGCGTTCCTGTGTTCAATGCCCCAGGTGCCAATGCCAATGCGGTCAAGGAATTGGTTCTGGCCGGTCTGCTGGTTGCGGCAAGAAATATTTTTACCGCCCTGGATTTCGTCAAGAAGCTGGACGGCAATGACAAGGAAATGCATGCCGCTGTGGAGGCGGGCAAAAAGAAGTTTGTTGGTTTTGAATTGCCCGGCCGCAGCCTTGGGGTGATTGGCCTGGGAGCAATTGGCGTCAAGGTGGCCAACGCGGCCATTGACCTCGGAATGGAGGTTTGGGGATTTGACCCGGCCATGACCGTGCAAAATGCCTGGAAGCTCGATGCGCGGGTCAAGCAGGCTCTGTCGGTTGACGATTTGATGGCTCGCTGCCAGTTCGTCTCGACGCACGTGCCGCTGCTGGACGCAACGCGCGGCCTGATTAATGCCGAGCGGCTGAGCCTCATGAAGCCCAATGGCGTGATTCTGAATTTTGCTCGCGATGCCATCGTCGACGAAAAGGCCGCGCTCGCCGCCCTTGATTCAGGCACTCTGCACGCTTACGTGTGTGATTTTCC
>JBFJJV010000189.1:0-4666 GCA_041635265.1 Panacagrimonas sp. | reverse complement strand
GCCAGCACATAATCGCCGTTGATATGCAACCAGTGATAGCCGTGCGGGGGCCGATGCAGGCGATGCTGGTGATAGTCGTGCAAGACGTAGTGATTCCCGCGATAGCCGTGCGGCAGGAAGTGGCCCCGGCGCCAGCTAGTGTGTACATGGTGATGCCGCCTATGGTGCATATGTCCATGATGCCCGCGACCATTCCAGTAATTCGGTCGATAGCTGGGATAGTGGTAGTGATGCCTGTGGCGATCATGGTGCTGGCGATGTCGATCATGGTGCTTGCGGTGATGCTTGCGGTGATGATCGTGATGCTGCCTTCGGTCATGCGCCCAGTGATTCGAGTCGCGTCGTGAGCCCCGGTGGGAATCATGCCGATTCTGATTCCCTATGTGGCCGCGTTCGGCCTGTCTTGATCCGCGATTTTCGCGTCGGTCGTGCGACCGATCACGGCCGTGGCCATAATTCTGATCGACGTGCTCGCGAATCTGGGAGACACCCCAACGTGGCCGATCCCGTTCATTGTCCGGCTTGGCCGTGGCATTGCCGGAAGCTGCCATCGCCAGACCGAGGGTGGATACGAAAACGATATTCTTGAACATGGAATTACTCCGGTGGAGACGCAATTCCAATCTAGCCAGCGGGGCTGAACGCTTTCTGAGTAAAGCCCAGATGCGACAATTTGTTACAAAATTGTGCCACTCGGGCCTTTCCGCAGGCTTCCGCCGATAAATCAGGCGACGACTATCGGAATATTGCCAATCCGGCCCTGCCATTCCCTTGGGCCGGTGTCGTGTACCGAGGTTCCCGCTGAATCCACCGCAACGGTTACCGGCATATCTTTGACGTCGAATTCATAGATCGCTTCCATTCCAAGGTCTTCAAATCCCACGACTTTTGCCGATTGAATCGCTTTGGCGACCAGATATGCGGCACCACCAACGGCCATGAGATAGGCACTTCGGTGTTTCTTGATCGCCTCAATGGCAACAGGACCACGCTCCGCCTTGCCAATCATGGCGATCAAGCCGGTCTCCGCCAGCATCATCTCGGTAAATTTGTCCATACGCGTCGCGGTCGTTGGGCCCGCCGGGCCAACCGCCTCGTCCCGCACCGGGTCGACCGGACCGACGTAGTAGATCACGCGGTTCTTGAAGCTGACGGGCAAAGATTCGCCCTTAGCCAGCATGGTCTGAATTCGCTTGTGCGCAGCATCACGGCCAGTCAGCATTTTGCCGTTGAGCAACAAGGTCTGCCCCGGCTTCCAGCTGGCTACAATCTCTGGCGTCAAGGCGTTCAGGTCGACACGCGTTGACGTTTCAAGATCGGCCTTCCAGGTGACGTCGGGCCAGTCTTCCAGACTGGGCGGCACCAGCTTGGCGGGTCCTTCGCCCTTGAGCACGAAGTGCACATGACGGGTGGCCGCACAGTTGGGGATCATGGCCACCGGCAGACTGGCGGCATGGGTTGGATAGTCGATGATCTTGATATCCAGAACAGTGGTCAGGCCGCCCAGGCCCTGCGCGCCAATGCCCAGCGCATTGACCTTCTCCAACAGCTCCAGACGAAGCTCTTCGATCCGCGTGAGCTTGTCGCCGCGCGCTGCCTTGTCTTTGAGCAGATGAATATCGACGGGCAACATGATGGCTTCCTTGGCCATGACGGCTGCCTTCTCCGGCGTACCACCGATGCCGAGACCTAAAATGCCCGGCGGGCACCAGCCAGCGCCCATGGTCGGTACCGTTTTCAGGACCCAGTCGACGATGGAGTCCGACGGATTCAGACAGACCAACTTGGACTTGTTTTCGGAACCCCCGCCCTTGGCTGCACAGACAATATCGACTTCGTCGCCCGGCACGATCTGGTAGTGAATAACTGCCGGAGTGTTGTCCTTGGTATTACTTCTGGCACCCGCCGGATCCGCAAGAATGGATGCACGCAATTTATTGTCCGGGTTCAGATACGCCCGGCGCACGCCTTCGTCCACCATCTCCTGAACGCTGAGTTTGGCATCCCATTGCACGTTCATTCCGACCTTCATGAAAACCACAGCGATGCCGGTATCCTGGCAGATGGGTCGCCTGCCCTCAGCGCTCATACGCGAATTGGTCAGAATCTGCGCGATCGCATCCTTCGCGGCCGGTGACTCTTCACGCTTGTAGGCCTCCCCCAAAGCAGATATGTAATCCAGCGGGTGATAGCAGCTGATGTACTGGAATGCATCGTCTATGGATTGAATCAGGTCGTCCTGGCGGATGATGGTCATGGTGTTCTCGGATAAGCGACGGCGTCAAAGCGTTCATTATCCGCGATTGGCTACTGTTCTTGCAGGGAAGGCCCCCCACGGAGTGCCCATACGCCAAAGGAGGCGTAGAAAAATGAGGACACCGCCAGAAAACTGGCGTTCATTGCTCTGCACTCGCTGCCTGCGGAAGCTTGAATACCCGAGCAAAATAGCTGCCTAGTTCTTCGACAACATCATCATGTTGTTGCTCTGGCTCCAGCCCGGAAAGCACCTTGGCCAGCCTGCGCTTGTATTCCAGCTGCATAGCACGAGCAATCTCGATGCGCTGTGCCTGCGGCGATCCGGCACCGTGCATGGACTCGGTCAGATAGCCCACCGCGTTGCGACCGAGCGTCATATTTTCAATCAGCCGCAGCATGCGCAGGCGTGCCTCGGTTGAATATTCACGACGGCCGGCCAGGTATTTTTTAAGCAAGGCGCCGATTTCAGGGTGATCGAAGTCCTGCTCGGAGGGCAGTGTTGCAACCAGACCTCCCGCGATGTCCTGGGCAAGGCGAGCCAATTCGTAGGGCAGCTTGGTCACATGGTGCTTGCAGACGTTCGCCAGCATATCGTCCGCTAGAAAGGCACCAGACGCGGTCTCGAAACCCTGATAGCTGGCCGCGATGCCGGTGCCGTAGATCGTTTCATTGAGATGCGTCATTTCGACCAGCTTGTCCTTTATGTGGCTTGCCTTGTCCGCGCCGTTCATCTCGGCAATGGCAGACGCGGCACCGATCAGCACGTCGCCAACGCCGCTTTTGCAAACATAGGAGCGTCGATGGTAGGCAGTGAAACGTTGTACCAGCATCGCGGCAAAATCGGTTTCCCCATCCATGAAAATCAGCGCATTGGGGATAAAGACATCGTCAAAAATAACCATCGCCTCCTGGCCGCCGTACATTACGTTGCCAGGGTCGATGTTGCCGCCTTCCATCGCCCGGGTATCACAGGACTGACGGCCATAGATGTAAGTGATCCCCTTTGCCGTTACCGGCACTGCACCGATGATGGCGTAGTCCTTGTCTTTGGACCCCAGACGCAGGGTCGGCATCACCAGCATCCAGTGAGAATTGATGCAGCCGGTCTGGTGCGCCTTAGCACCGCGAATGTAGACCCCTTCGCTGGTGCGGCGGCTGATATGCACATACAGATCGGGATCTTTCTGCTCATGTGGAGCCAGGCCGCGATCACCCTTGACGTCGGTCATGGCTCCGCCGACGACAAAATTGCCACGATGCATATCGGCCAGAAAAGACCTCATGCGACCGTGATAGTCAGTGCCGTGTGCTTGGTCCATCTCAAAAGTCACTGAATAAAGCGAATTGAAGGCGTCCATGCCAACGCAGCGTTGAAAACAGGTGCCGGTCAGTTGGCCGAGCTTGCGCTGCATCTTGTTCTGGGCCACCAGATCCTGAGCTGACGTGCAGACATGAAGAAAGCGGCTGACCCGCTCGCCGGTAAACGGCGATACGACCGTCGCCATCTCCGGCATTTCCACCGCCAGATCATAGGTACGTGCGAGCGCGTTAATGGACGGCCGCACGATCGGATGATCTACCGGCTCTATCACTTTTTCGCCAAACAGCCAGACCGTCAAATTGCGGCCGCGCAGACTCTCGATGTAATCCGAACCGTTCTCGATTTTCTTCATATTTCCGAGGGAGCAAGGCTGATTCATGACAGAAGTCCTGATGAGGGGGGTGAATCCCTCGATCATACGTGGGCCGACACTATTTTTTGGGCACCTTCGGGATGCCCCCGCGGGTCATCGCAGCCGGATCCAGCAACTTCTTTAACTGTGCATCACTCAAATCGGTCTGCTCCCTGGCCACATCGATCAAGGGTCTATTTTCGCGGTAAGCCTGCTTGGCAATCTGCGCCCCCTTGTCATAGCCCAAAACCGAATTGGCCGCCGTGATCAGAATCGGGTTTTTCTGCAGAACCTCCGCGATGCGCGCCTCCTTTACTTCGAAATCCGATATTGCCTTATCTGCCAGCAACATCGCGCCGCGCGTGAGCAGGACGATGGAATCAATCAGACAGTGAGCAATCAGCGGCAACATGACGTTCAGCTGGAAGTTCCCGGACTGGGCGGCGACGGTGACGCTGGCATCGTTACCAATGACACGCGCCGCGATCATGCACACGGCCTCGGCGGCTACCGGGTTGATCTTTCCCGGCATGATGCTGGAGCCAGGCTGGAGCTGGGGCAAGGCAATCTCCCCGAGCCCGGCCAGCGGGCCTGAATTCATCCATCGCAGATCGTTGGCAATCTTCATCTGCGAACAGGCGATCACCTTGAGCTGCCCAGACAACTCGCAGGCCGCATCCATGCTGCTGATGCTTTCAAAAGCATTCGGGCTAGGTTTGAATTTCAGACCGGTTTGT
>JBFJJV010000188.1:0-4667 GCA_041635265.1 Panacagrimonas sp. | reverse complement strand
CCGGCCTGACGGGCCATATCGATGATTTCCTGCATGGTGGTGCCGCGCACGATCGAGTCATCGACCAGCATCACGTTCTTGCCGCGAAATTCGACTTCGATCGGATTCAGCTTCTGGCGTACGCTTTTCTTGCGCTCGCTCTGACCCGGCATGATGAAAGTGCGACCGATATAGCGATTTTTCACGTAGCCCTCGCGGTAGGGCACGCCCAGCCGGGAGGCCAGTTCTGAGGCCGGGACCCGCGAAGTATCCGGAATCGGAATGACGACATCGATGTCGTGGTCCGGCCACTCGCGCATGATGCGCTCGGCCAGCTTTTCACCCATGCGCAGACGCGCCTTGTGCACATAGATGTTGTCCATCAGCGAGTCCGGCCGCGCCAGATAGACATACTCGAAGATGCAGGGTGAATAGACCGGGTTGGCGGCGCACTGGCGGCGGTGCAGCTTGCCGTCCATGTCGATAAAGACCGCTTCTCCGGGTGCCACGTCGGCGACCAGTTCGAAACCGAGCGCGTTAAAGGCAACCGACTCCGAGGCAATCATGTATTCCCAGCCCTTGGCACTCTGGCGACGCCCGTAAACCATGGGGCGGATACCGAAGGGGTCTCGAAAGCCCAGAATGCCATAACCGCTGATCAGCGCGACGGCCGCGTATGCACCCCTGCAGCGATGATGGACGCCGGACACCGCGGCGAAGATATCGTCCGGGTGCAGGATCAGCTTGTTCTGGCACAGCAGCTCGTGCGCAAAAATATTCAGCAGAACTTCGGAGTCAGAGTCGGTATTCAGATGCCGCCGATCTTCCTTGAACAACTCCAGCTTCAACTCGTCTGAATTGGTCAGATTGCCGTTGTGCGCCAGCGAGATGCCGAAGGGCATATTGGTATAAAAAGGCTGCGCCTCGGCCGAGGTGGTAACACCGGCAGTGGGATATCGCACATGGCCAATTCCCATATTGCCGCGCAGCCGCATCATGTGTTCGGCGGCGTGAAACACATCGCGCACCAGGCCATTGTCCTTGCGCAGATGCAGCCGCGAGCCTTCGGTGGTGATGATGCCGGCCGCGTCCTGACCGCGGTGTTGCAGCATGTTCAGGGCATCGTACAGATCCTGATTGACGACGCTATATGACTGAATGCCTACGATGCCGCACATGACTCAGGTTTCCTTGTTTTCTGCTTGCTTGCTGCTGGCATCGGTGGGTGCCACCTTACGTTGAGGGGCGGCAGCGGGAGGAATCTCGCTGCCTGGCGGGCTCGGTACCGGCTCGATACTGCGCAAGCCGGGTGCCAGATAGGGCAGGATTTCCGCTGCTTTTTCCGCGTCCTGTCGGGATGTGCTGTCCGGTTTGAGCGGTTCCAGCCAGGACTCAGGAATGATCACCTCGAAACCATCCGCCACCACGGTGGCCGGCTCGATCAGGGTCGACTGCGCCCACCAGGATTCCGCCCTCATCCCGGCGGTACGGCCTAGCAATACGGCCAGCCCAATCATGAGCACGCCACGCAGCAATCCAATTCCGGCGCCGGTGGTGCGATCGGCTGACGAGAAGCGGCTTTCTCGAATTCTTGCTACCAGAATCGCGGTAAAGATGCCGCCCACCAGCAGCGCGCCGAGGAACAGACCGCCATAGGCGATGCCGGTCCGCAGCAAGGGAGTCGCGACGTGGGGGCTCAGCCAGTCTGCCAACTGCTCGCCAAAGACGATGGCGGCGACAAAGGCCAGCGCCCAGGTCCCCAGACCGAAGACCTCTCGGACAAAGCCGCGCATCAGGCCGATCAGGGCAGACAACAGAACGATGGCGATGATGCCGTAATCCGCCCAGTTCATGAGGTTTCCGAGGAAAAGAGGAAGTCAGAGCCCGTCAATTTTAGCATTGCGGACTCTGCGGGTGATGAATCGCCACTCAGCTGATCTTGGCCAACAGAATTTTCTCAACCTCAGCCCGGGCAGCAGGCACCTTGATCAAGCCCTTGAAGCCGTCTTTCATCACGATATCCGGATCCTTGAGACCGTTTCCGGTCAGCGTGCAGACCACGGTTTTACCCGGCTCGATCTTGCCTGACTTGATGTCTTTCAGGGCGCCGCAGAGCGAAGCCGCGGAAGCCGGCTCGCAGAACACGCCCTCGCTGGCGGCCAGCAGTTTCTGGGTGGCGAGGATTTCGGCGTCTGTGCATTCATCGAACCAGCCACCCGACTCCTGCTGCACTTTCCAGGCCAGATCCCAGGACTGTGGATCGCCAATACGGATCGCGGTTGCCACGGTTTCCGGATTCTTGACCGGGCCACCGCGCATGAAAGGCGCGCTTCCCGCCGCCTGATAGCCAAGCATTCTGGGTCGGTTGGTCACCCTGTTTTCGGCCAGCATTTTGCATTCGCCCTCACAATAGCTGCAGGCGGCGCTGCCCTGCCCGGCGCTTTCGCAATAGCCGATCCAATGTGCAGTGATGTTGCCGGCGTTGCCAACCGGCAGACAGTGATAGTCCGGTGCGCGGCCGAGTTCTTCGACAATCTCGAATGCAGCCGTTTTCTGCCCCTGCAGCCGATACGGGTTGATGGAATTGACGATGCTCACCGGCGAGGTCTGCGCCACTTCCTTGACCAGCTGCATACCGTCATCGAAATTGCCTTCAATCTGTACCACGACCGCACCGTGAATAACGGCCTGGGCCAGCTTGCCGAGGGCGATCTTGCCATCGGGGATCAGGACAAAGGCGGTGATGCCGGCGCGCACGGCGTAAGCCGCTGCCGCTGCCGACGTGTTGCCGGTGGAGGCACAGATGATGGCCCTGGCGCCCTCGTGTACGGCCTGGGTCACCGCCACGGTCATGCCGCGATCCTTGAAAGAACCCGTGGGATTCAGGCCCTCGAATTTCACATACAACTCGTTGTCGATGCCCAGTTTTCGCGGCAGGTTTTCCAGCTTGATCAGCGGTGTATTGCCCTCACCGAGTGAAATGGCACGTGCCTCCTTGGCAATAGGCAGGCGGTGACGATAGTGATCAACAAGGCCGGTGTAGCGGGTCATGAACTTGGAAACTCGGCAAATGAATTAGGTGTGCGATACAGTGAAAATTCAGGTTTTAAAATATCACTTTTTGATATTAATCATTAGCTTGAAAAGCATAGTTAATGTAAGAACCTACTTTAGCTCTTGAAGTGCTCAACCCGGATTCTAGTCGCATCTGCCCGCACGAAGGGCAAGGCGACGAGTGCCGCCAGCGCCGCGTCGAACTTGGATTCCTGCACCACATTGGTAATCAGCGCCACCGTAGCATCCTCATGCTCACGTGGCTCTTTCTGCAGAATCGCCTCGATGCTGATGTCCGACTCGGCCAGAACGCTGGTCATGGCCTTGAGCACACCCGGCTCATCGGCGACCTGCACTCGCAGGTAATAGCTGGACTCGATTTGCGTGATCGGCAGCAGCGGAATCTGGCGCACGCCCTCTGGCCCGAAGCCCAGCGCCGGCACCTGGTGCTGGGGACCAGTTCCCAGGCCACGGGCCACGTCGATCAAGTCAGCGACCATGGCTGAGGCGGTGGCATCGCCGCCGGCACCGGCACCGTAAAAGCCGACCGGCCCGACGGAATTACCCTGTACCAGCACAGCATTGAGCACGCCGTCCACGCGGGCGATGAGCTGATCGTCCGGCACCAGAGTGGGATGTACGCGCATGGACACCCCCTTTTCGGAGTGCTGCGCGATGCCCAGCAATTTGATGCGATATCCCAGACTCTGGGCAATCTGCATGTCCTGAGTGGTGACCGAGGGCACGCCTTCACAGTGCACCGAATCGAAGGACAGCGGGATGCCAAAGGCAATACTGGCCATGATGGTCAGCTTGTGCGCGGCGTCGATGCCCTGAATATCAAAGGTGGGATCGGCTTCGGCATAACCCAGCTTCTGGGCGTCGGCCAGCGCATCGTCAAAGGCCTGCCCCTTCACCGCCATCTGCGTGAGGATGTAATTGCAGGTGCCGTTGATGATGCCGGCGAGACTGGAGATTCGATTGGCTGACAGCCCTTCACGCAGGGCCTTGATGATCGGGATCCCTCCCGCGACCGCCGCTTCGTAGGACAGCGGCACCCCGGCCTTGGCGCTGGCAGCAAATATCTCGTTGCCATGGACAGCCACCAGCGCCTTGTTGGCGGTGACCACCGGCTTGCCACGTTGCAGGGCGGCCAGGACCAGACTGCGTGCCGGCTCCATGCCGCCGATCGCCTCAATGACGATATCCACATCGGCATTGGCGGCTATTTCCATGGCATCGGCGACCAGCTCGATGCCGTCCAACGAGACATTCCGCTTGCGGCTCAGATCGCGCGCACTGGCATGGCTGACCACCACCGGGCGCCCGACACGGCGGGCGATCTCATCGGCGTTGGTGGTCAGAACATTGATCACGCCCTGGCCGACATTACCCAGACCGATGAGTCCAATTTTAATCGGTTTTAACATCAATTTTGTTACACAACTCTTTGATAAAAGGATTTATTTTATAATTTTTTGAACGAGATCAGACCCCTGGCGCGCCGCCGGCCTTGAGTAATTTCTTGATCCCACGCACGGCCTGGCGGGTGCGATGTTCGTTTTCAATCAGGGCAAAGCGCACATGCGTATCGCCGTATTCGCCGAAGCCGATGCCGGGAGAGACGGCGACCT
>JBFJJV010000187.1:0-4678 GCA_041635265.1 Panacagrimonas sp. | reverse complement strand
TGAAACGCAGCACAGCATCGATGCGTTTCAACACGTCCGAAGTCGGCAAGTCTTCGCGAGCCGCGGCAATCGCTGCCTCATAGATCTCGGCCGTGACTTTGCCCTGTTCGCGTTCACTGCCGACAATGAGATTCTGCAAGCGATCCATCATGAATGAGACCAGAGACTGCGCGGTCTTTTCGCTGCGATCCCCGGAGGTCTGCACTTGCAGGGCCTCGTAAAGCAAGTGCGCTACATTCAGTTCAAGCGGTGCTTCAATACAAATACGCAACACCCCTAAAGCCGCGCGGCGCAAGGCATAAGGATCCTTGCTCGCCGTCGGTTTTTGCCCGATGGCAAAGATGCCGGCAAGCGAGTCCAGCTTATCGGCCAGCGAAACGATCTGCCCGAGGCGCGTCGAGGGAATATCAGTACCTTGCTGCACCGGCAGATAGTGTTCGCTGATGGCTCTGGCCACCACTTCGCTTTCACCGGAACGGGCAGCGTAATAGCCACCCATGATGCCTTGCAATTCCGGCATTTCGAACACGGCACGAGTCTGCAAATCCGCCTTGCAAAGCGCCGTTGCCCGTGCCGCGGCGACGCCATCCTCCCCTAGCGTTTTTGCCAGTCGCCGCGCGATCAGCATCATGCGCCCGACTTTATCTGCGGTAGAGCCCAGGTCTTTCTGGAATGTCACAGCATCCAGTCTGGCCGCGTGATCTTCGAGCGGCTGCTTCAGGTCCTGCTCCCAGAAAAACAATGCATCACTCAATCGCGGGCGCACTACACGCTCATTGCCGCTGATCACCTGATTGACGTCGCGCGATTCTATATTGCTGATGGCAATGAAGTGATGGGTCAGCTTGCTCTGTGCCTGATCTGCAAAGACATTGAAGTAACGCTGATTGGTTTCCACTGTGGAGACGATTACTTCCGGAGGCAACTCGAGATATTTTTCTTCGAAGGAGCCGCTGATCGCCACCGGCCATTCCACCAGCGCGCTAACTTCATCAAGCAGACTTTCGGAGATGCGCGCGTGTCCGCCGAGGCGCTGCGCCTCTCGTTCGATCTGCGTCCTGATCTCCACGCGCCGACTCTGAACATCGGCCCAGACCCGCGCTTCCCGCAGCGCAGCTTCATATCCGGCCGCATTGTCCAGCTCAATGGCCGCGGGTGCATGGAAACGGTGCCCGAAAGTACGCCTGCCCCCGCTCAGCCCGAAGCGCTGAAGCGGAATGACGACACTTCCCAGCAGGGCGCAGATCCACTCAACCGGCCGCACAAAGGTTTCTTCGCCACTGCCCCAGCGCATGCGCTTGGGCACCAGCTGATCCATCTTCTTTAGCGTTTCTTCAAAAATTTCCGGGATCAGGGCCAGAGAGTCTTGTCCGGGTTCCGTCTTCTGAAAATAAAGTTTTCCGTTCTTCTCCCCCAGCGTCTCAAATGCAACGCCGCAGGAACTGGCAAACCCCAGGGCTGCCTTGGTCGGCTGGCCGTCCTTCATTGCTGCTTTCAGCGCCGGGCCCAGGCGCTCGATATTCCGTTCTGATTGCTGCAAGGCCACATCAGGAATGATGACAGCGATGCGTCTGGGTGTGGCAAAACTCTGAAGCGCGGCGCCCTTGCTCCCCCAGGCGATGCCGCGATCTCGTAATCCGCCGCTCATGCCGGTCGCCAAGGCCTGCATCAAGGGCACCACGTATCGGGCCGGCAGATCTTCGGCGCCAATTTCCAGCAGGAGGTCACAAGACATGGTTTGAGCGGCAGCAATTAGGATGAGAGGGGCGGCAATTGTCGGGGATCAGCGCCGATTCGCCAAACAGACAGCCTGCGGCGCCCCAGAGTAGCCAAACGAACCGGCCCCCTTACGACGCTGGCATCAGCAATCAGGAGTTGGATTGGCGCCCATGATCCTGTCCGCAGCACCAGTTCAGAGTCTCTGTTGCCGGTTTGCGAATCCTCCTCATTATTATTCCCGGATCGACCCGGCCGCCACTGCCGAAGCGGGACCCACTCAGCGGCTGCGGCGCAAAAAAAATCGTTCCCGGTCTCTTTGGAGGGAGGGCAAGGCCTCGCATTGATGCACACGAGCCATCAATGCAGTTCTGACCCGCTCATCCATCTTTAGTGACTCATGCAGAAACGAGCACATGGCGCCGACCGTGATGTCCGCCTGCCCCAGACGCGCATCGGAGAGCCAGGTCGAACGAAACGATATGCACTGGCGCGTCGCTCAGCTTCATCCAAGGCGCTGGCAACTGGCTTGGCGCAGCGGATCGGCCAAGGGGCATGGCGCTTCAATTCCGGGCGAAAAGCGACTTCATCGTGCTAGGCGACGCCCCCGGTCCCCGGCACCTGTCGCCATTTGCCCGAGGGCGGCGGCAGCCCACGCTCTGGCCCGAGCAGATGATCCGGATAATCCAGAATCAGGGCGCAATCAATCAGGCTCTGCCCGTCATCAAGGACCAGATGGGGAATCCCTCCCGACAGGGTTGAAGGGCAGAATTTTCTCAAGGTCCGCGGCTACCGACCGGCTGCAGTGCTCGCAGCTCAGCCCAAGCAAGTCCATGCTCACGACTACTCGGCGAGCCGAGGGAGAATCGAGCATCCCCATCAGGGCATGGATATGGACTCCAGACAGAAATGCGAGTACTTCTTGGCCCTGAAGTCAGCTGAAAGTGAGGCGATTTTGATCTACCCCTCACTTTAATTGTGTCCGCCCTAGCAAGGATTTCATCGGTTAAAGTGTCGCCGCGCCGCCGCAGCTGTGGGCGGACCTATGAGTGAATTTAGGAGAGTTCGATTGAAGTCCACCACAGCTGGCGCGAAGCGGTCAGTCTGGATGCCGATGCTGGTCATCGCCGTGCTGACGGCCTGCGCCAATGCACCGCGACAGGGAGGCTCATCGAGTGACTTGATCGAGTTGTATGAATCAGATCAGGAAGTGATCCGTGAAGCGCCGCCGCCATCTGCTCCTTCGCGCGAGGGCGCTACTCGAATGGCGAAGGGTCCGATCACCCCCTGGCCCCACGCCTTGCGCAAGCCAGGCCTCCTGCGAGAGCGGCCGACCCCAGACGCGAAGCTCATTCAGCAACTTCCGGCAGGCACCGCCGTCGACGTCGTGCGCGCAGTCAAAAATGCGACTGGGGTCTGGACCTACGTCGAATTTGGGAACAGGGAAGGGTGGATGCTGGATACGGCGTTCTAGTCCGTTACATCTTTTCCATTCATTGAAACCCCGAGCGTTCCATGGCAATCGACGCCTTTCGTTTCAATCGGCGCGCACGGAGCCCGTCATCCGCAGCCAAGGCGTGACAGTGAAATTCATTCAGCATAACTTCTGATCATCAAAGAATAGCCGCGCATCCACCATCACGTCGTCGATCACGCGCTGAACGATGGAGTGAAACTCAAGGTCGATATCCATCTGCGGGAAAAAGGCGCATCCGGTCCTGCCGCCGCAGATCGAATTAAATCGCAAGGCGCGTGCGTGCTGCCGATCGATCAGTCCCGCAGACATCTGGTCCGAGTAGGCCTGGCCCGCCATCGCTGCTTTCGCTGCGGCCCCCCTCAGGGAAGGCAATTCATCGGAGCCTTGCAAGAGGCATTCGCGATTTCTCCCGCTTCGGGGGACATATCCACGGCCTCTCGCGATTGGGCAAAATCGCGGTTCCTGCCGGCGGATCCCCCACGCGCAAAACCACGAAGGGAGTATCATAGGGACTGATAAAACGGCCGAACGCGCGGGCCATTCGGCGCAAACATCGCCCCTGGCGGGAGTAAAAATGGCCACCCTTGCAATAGTGGTTCTGATCTATGCCGGCAGCCTGGCCTTTGTCCGGCTGCGCAACCGCGCGCATATGCCGTGGGGCCGGCAGATGACCGACTTCTCCACCTTTATGGTGCCGTTCAACATCCCGGCTTACCTGCTCTCACGCATCCCTACCGGCGCGCGAGTGCCTGCGGGCAGCTTGCCACAGGTCCGAATTCTGGAGGAGAACTGGGAAATCATTCGTGACGAGGCGCTGGCGCTTTATCAAAGCGATCACATTGCGACCAAGGACGATCTACCCGGCAGCAATTTCTACCGCGACAATCGTTGGAAAAGTTTCTACCTCAAGATCTATGATTTTGAAATTCCCTCGGCGCCCGCCCTGGCGCCCAAGACGATGGCGCTGATTGAGCAAGTGCCGGGCATGAACCTGGCATTGTTTGCGGTACTGATGCCCGGAAAGCGCCTGACCCAGCACCACGATCCCTTTGCGTTCAGCGTGCGCTACTCGCTGGGACTGTCCACGCCCAATTCGGAGCGCTGCGGACTGGTGGTCAATGGCGAACACTATGTGTGGCGCGACGGCGAGGCCATCACCTTCGACGAAACCTATCTGCACGCCGCCTATAACGAAACCGACATGCCGCGCATCATTCTGATGACCGACATCGATCGGCCACTGCGATCGCGACTGCTGCAGCGCGCCTACTTCGTCTTTGCGCGGGCCTTCAATGGTCTGTTCTACATCGACAATGTAGACCCCAGCATCACCGGTATTGGCAACCGCATGAAGGAGCCGGTGGTGGCGTACAAGGCCAAAATGAAGCGCCTGAAGCAACGGCATCCAAGGGCCTATCGCATCGGCAAATGGTCACTGCACTTGCTGCTGGTTGGGCTGCTGGTTTGGTGGGCGCTGAGTTAAGG
>JBFJJV010000186.1:0-4702 GCA_041635265.1 Panacagrimonas sp. | reverse complement strand
GATGCTGGGACAGATTCCCGCAGGCTAAACTGCAGCCATCATGCAGAGGAAGGTCCCCAGGCTGGAACCGGAAACAGTCTCTTCGCCGGGCGATGGCCTGCGCGACCAAAATATTTTATCGGCACGTCGATGCGGCGAGCCCGGGCTGGAATCTGATGTACAACTAATGGCCAAGCGCAATAAGCGTCCCTTGAAGCAGCGTCTTTTCATTGCGCTGGCAGCGCTGCTGCTAGGCCTCACCATCGTGCCGGTCCTGCTGCTGCGTTTCTTGCCAGCCTGGACTTCCAGCTTCATGCTTCAGTATCAGATAGAGCGACTGCACAGCAGCGAGAAATTGCCGCCCCAGCAGCAGCAGTGGGTCCGCTGGGAGAGCATCTCCCCGACGATAAAACTCGCGGTCATCGCGGCGGAGGATCAGCGCTTTGCCGAGCACTTTGGCATCGATTTTCGCGCGATTCGAAAGGCGATTGGAGACAATCGCGGAAGCGGCTCCCGGCGCGGTGCCAGCACCATTACACAGCAAACCGCGAAGAATCTCTTTCTCTGGTCCGGCGGTGGGTTTTTACGCAAGGGCATCGAGCTTGGCTACAGCCTGTTGATCGAACTGTGCTGGCCCAAGCAACGCATTCTCGAGGTGTATCTCAACATCGCCGAGTTTGGTCTGGGCATCTATGGCGTGGAAGCAGCGGCCCAACACTACTTCAACAAGCCGGCTGACAAGCTGAGCGCGTCTGAAGCGGCGCTGATGGCGGCCGTCTTGCCCAACCCCAAGCGATTCAAGGTGGCCACGCCTTCAACCTATGTGCAGACCCGGGCCGTCTGGATTCAGGGGCAAATGAGACAACTCGGAGAGCAGCATCTGTCCAAGCTATAGCCTCGCGCGAGTGTTTTCTGTGCGGCGGAGGCAGACAGGCCCGATCTACAGATGACCGCGCTTGACCCAGTAGCGGCATCCCGCTTGGGTCGCCAAGTCGGCCGACTTGCCCGCGGGAAAGCGAAGCCAGCTATGCGCGCCGTAGCTGCGCTCATTGCATTCGAGTGTACCTTCCAACACCAGAATTTCCTCGCCATGATGCGCTGCGCGATCCTTCCACTGACAGTGCGCCGCGAGCGATTCAATGGCCACGCACTCGCCGCTATCGGACTCGAACAACCGTGCCTGCGAAACGCCGGCTGCGCCCGTCGGCGCAAGCGTCAGATCATGGGTCTGAACGAGCAGATGATGTCTTTCCCCTAGCGGCATCTGTCGCAGCTTCACGAAAATCTCGCAGCCTTCGGCCGTGTGTGGTGCATGCGAACTGCCGGGCGGATTGCGCAAGTAGCAACCCTCCGCGTAGTCACCGCGCTCGTCGGAAAAGACACCGGAGAGCACCAGGAATTCCTCGCCAAGCGCGTGTACATGGGCCGAAAAGCGGCTGTTTGGCGCATAGCGAACAAAGGAAGTGGCGCGCGCAATCTCCGCGCCATCGCGTTCGAGGAATCGTCGCTCAACGCCCTTCAATGGCGAGGGGACCCAGGGCAGGGCATTGCCGTGTTGTGTCGCCGGTAGACTCAGGTCCGCGCGCAATTTCTCTGGAACGTGATACCTCATGGGGCAAAAGATCCGCTTTCGGGAGTCCAGCGATAATAGTCGGCAATCACTCCCTCGGTTCCGAGCAGCAGGCTGTTTCCATCGGCAGAGAAAGCCAGAGATTCAAAGCCTGATACTGGCGGCAGCCGAACGGAAACCAGCGGCTTGGCGAGTGCTTCTGCCCAGGTTTGCTCGGGTTTGCGGTCAAAGACATTGAGCGCGATGTAGCTTATGACGGCGAGTTGGCGGCCATCGCTGGACAGATCCATCGCCGTCGGTGTGCCACGCCCGCGCGCACTGCCGAGCCGCTGCACGCGCGGCGATGGGGTAGGGACCAGGTCCGGGAAATCGCCGATGCGTCTGGCCACCACGACGTCCTTTCCGTCGGCATCCAGTGACACAGCGTAGAGGCCGACCGGGACGCGGCCTTTGTCCGCGAGCAGAACTTGCCGGTTTACGGCATCTACCGCGATGGCTTCGCAGTCGCGGCTGCCGTCTTCGAACACGAATCGGATCTCGCGCTCGACCGAGGCCTGGTCTGCATCGTGCTCTGGTTCGAGCAGAAGCAGCAAGGAGACTTCGCCTCTGAAGGAGAAATTGTTGCCCGTATCTGCCACCAGCAGGTAGGGCTTGCCGTCGAGTCGGAAGCTGGCAAGGTCCTCCCAGTCGTGATTAAGCGCGCCCTCGATCGCGATCTCTCGGTAAAGTTGCGGGCCCGGATCCAGAACGAACAGGCTGGCAGCGTGGCCGCTATCGTTGAGGCCCCAATATCGCCGGGGATTTCGCTGCGAGACGGCCAGGCCCGACAATTCGCTCAGGTTTTCTACCTGTCGTTTCCCAATGAACTCGAAGCCCGCTTCGCCGGCGTGGGCGGCAGCAGAAAATAATAGAACCATGGAGCAGAGCCAGAGCCAAAGTGACGAAGCAATCACCTTAAGGACCCCAGCTAAGTTTCTATAAAAAAAGAAAAATCTCAAGATGCCCCCAAAAGCTGTGGATAAGCCTGTTTACAAGCGGACGCAGGACAGCATAAGTTGCCGCTGTGCCTCGTTTTTCTGCTCTCCGGCCAGATTATGTTCTTAACTATAATCCTATGTATTAACAACACCTTACTCTGAAATAAAAGCATTTTTGTGAATTTCTGCCGGTAAATTCAGGGGGAATGCGCTGAAACAGAGGCATCTGTGCAAATGCTTCAAAAATTGTTGCGCTGCACAAATTGTGCCCGGAGTAACACTATTCGAATCTGAGCCACGCTATCCTTGGCCCGCGAGCCTACCCAGCCATGACAATATGAACAATGAATTCGCTCGCGATGCCCCCCTCACAAGGACCGCGAGAACGCCCAGCGTGCTCTGCTTGTCCGGACATGACCCGACTGGGGGTGCCGGGCTGCAGGCGGACGCCGAGGCGATCGCAGCCCAGGGTGGCCATGCGGTAAGTGTGATCACCGCTCAAACCGTTCAGAACACGGATAACGTCCTAGAAGTACGCAGCACGGAATGGCAATGGCTCGATCAAGCCATTGAATGTCTGATGGCGGACTGCGACATCCGCTGCGTCAAATTAGGACTGATCGGCAGTGTTGAGCAGGTGCCGGTGATCGCGCGCCGCCTGCGCCAACTGCGGGTGCCGGTCGTGCTGGACCCGGTGCTCAGGGCCGGGGGTGGTGCTGAGTTGAGCAGCCAGTCCCTTCAGGCCCTGCTTCTGGAGCAGCTTTTGCCCTTGACGACCGTTTTCACGCCGAATGCCGCCGAGGCGCGCAGGCTGGTGCCCGGCGCACGGGATCTCTCGAGCTGTGCTGAATCGCTTCTGCAGCACGGCTGTGACTATGTCCTGATCACCGGTGGTGACGAGCCCGGTGCCGTGGTCAGCAACACCCTGTATGCCAGCGCCGCCGCGCCAGTCCGTTTTGAATGGCCACGTCTCGCCGAAACCTTTCACGGCGCCGGCTGCACGCTGGCCTCCGCCATCGCCGCCCAGCTTGCCCTCGGGCACAAAGCTGGCTTGGCCGTAGAACGCGCCCAGACCTATACACAGCACAGCCTCAGGCAGGCGCTGCGGGTCGGGCAGGGGCGACGTATCCCGGGGCGAGTACGGCATCGTGTCTAGGCCGGAACTTCGCGGCCTGTATGCCATCACGCCGCTCAGTCTGTGCGCTGACCAGCGGGCGCTGATCGTCAACGTCGGCAAAGCGCTCGAGGGCGGGGCGAAAATCCTGCAATACCGAGACAAATCCATGGACATTGAGCGCCGACGGCGGAACGTCCGCGCGCTGCTCTCACTTTGCCGACAGCGCGGCGCCTTACTCATTATCAATGATGATGTTGCTCTGGCTGCCGATACCGGGGCCGATGGCGTGCACCTAGGGGCGGAAGATTTGCCGCTGACCGTCGCGCGCGGGCGCCTGGGCCCCTCAGCGATCATTGGTATCACCTGTGCCGACTCACTACGGCGGGTGCAGGCGGCTCGCGATGGCGGCGCTGATTACGTGGCCCTCGGCGCCTTCTACCCGAGCAGAACCAAGCCTGATGCTCCGCAGGCGAGTCTGGAACGACTGCAGGGAGCAAGAGCGCTGACCCGCCTGCCCATCTGTGCCATTGGCGGCATTACGGCCGAGCGGGCGGGCCAGCTCATCTGCGCCGGGGCCGACATGATCGCCGCCGTTGACGGAGTCTTTGCCGCCCCCGATATCGCACAGGCGGCGCGCGACTATGCCAGCCAGTTCTGAGTTTGATTGTGAATCGCCAGCCACGTCCTTGCGCTCTGCCCAGATCAACGCGCGCCACGGTTTCATCACGGCCGCATCGCCCCGATTCGCCTCACGCTCTTTGCCGCCGGCAGCCAAGCCGATGCGGATGCCTATACCTGTCAGGCTCTGGAATAGGGGCGGTGCATCAAGGCCATGGACCGTGCTGATCAGTCCGGATCAGCTCCTGGCCGGGCTGTTTCAACCCAGCTTGATCAGCACTAATCGCGCGGCGGCGCCCCGCGCTCCGTAGAATCGACAGCCCGATCCGCTTTGAACCCATACTAGCCATAGCATGTCAGCCTCAGAGAGCCAATTCGAACGCGCCCAGAAAACCATTCCTGGCGGCGTTAATTCTCCGGTCCGCGCCTTCAAGTCCGTCG
>JBFJJV010000185.1:0-4856 GCA_041635265.1 Panacagrimonas sp. | reverse complement strand
CGAACTCGGGCGCCCCGTGCTCGTTTACTCCAGCAGCATGCGTGCACGCCTGGAATCACTCGGAATCAGTGGTGGCCACGTCTCCCTCAGCGATGAAGACGGTATGGTCAGCGCCTTTGTCGTGTTGGAAACCAGCTAGACCGTCGCTTCCTGCTCCACAACTTCGTCAGCAGACTCTTGGCGATCTTCGGCATCAGGCGTGCCCGCCGCCGGGACCTTCTGCACAAACAAGCGGCGCAGTTTTTCGACACGAGTTGCGTTGACCCCAAGATCGCGATAGGCGAAGCGCGAGATGGACCGCACTTCAATCACGCCCTCCGCCCTGATCAACAGTTCGAGGTCATCGCGATAGCGCATTTTCTCGGTTGTGAAGACGGCGTGAACATAACCGGGCAGATTCGCCTGAACGTCTCCGCCCATATCCGAAATGATCTGTAGCAGTTGTGCCTGAGCCTCAGTCGCGTTACCCACAAACTGTAGCGGATCGATGTAGTGCTCACCTTCGGCAATGGAAGAAACGCAGCTTGGGCGCGCTGGGCAGGCAGAAAATGTACCGCTTTTGGAGTACAGGTGCGCAGGCTTGGTGACCGTTTTAAACACGCCAAGGCCCGAGACACCAATCAGTACAACGAGCACGACACTAATTACGAGCCTCATTTTTTCACCTCCCCCTTCTTTACAGGTATTTCCTGCAACATCAGTGATGGATCAAGGCGCACTTCAAACCAGTTGGCGCGCCAGCACAGATGCGGCCCGGTCGCGCGACCGGTACTGCCCACCTTGCCAATCAGCTGTCCGGCCGAGACGATATCGCCTATCACAACATCAAGCTTGGACAGATGCAGGTAAGTTGTGGTGATTCCACGTCCATGATCCAGAATGATGGTGCCGCCGGTGTAATACAGATCTTTGTGCGCCATGCGCACAATTCCACCGACCGGCGCATGGATCGGCGTGCCCTGTGCCGCAGCCAGATCAATCCCGAAATGGGGCTGACGCGGCACACCGTTGAGAATTCGTTTTGCGCCGAATACACCGGTGACACGGGCTGAAACAGGCCAGCGCCATTTTTCGAAGGCGTCATCCCGCGGCGTGTCGTAGCTGCGCGCTTTGACGACCAGCGCCTGATCATTCGCAATGCGCTGGCTTACCGAGTCGGGCGGCGTCACCATTTTCTGGGGTAGGCCGCTGATCCTTTGTTCCTCGTATTCACGCTGCGCGACCGCATACTCATGGCGATGCTCACTGCCATCAGGGCGCGTTACGAGCAGTTCGGCTGCGGCCGCCGCATCGAAAGCCAGGCCGATGATGAAGCGTCCATCCTCCGTGAGCGGCACCTTTCGACCTCCGAAGGTCAGAGTGGAGCCGGGCGACACTTGGCCGAATACCGGCGCGCCCTGAATCCAGGACCCCGAGATCTTCGGCGCTGCATGTTCCGCGGCCAGCGTATCAAGGCTCGCTATCAAGCAGAGGCAGAATGCCGGCAGCAGGCTGCGAATGATCATCAAATGGCGGTCAACCGGGCCACCGCGTCCTTTAAGGAGAGCGTTTCCTGCTTCTCTTCGCCTCGGAATCGCAGTGTTACCGTGCCCTCCTCCGCCTCTTTTCGGCCGACAATTGCGATGACTGGAATCTTCTGCGTTGCGTGCTCTCGGATCTTGTAGTTGATCTTCTCATTACGCAGATCACTTTCTGCACGCAGACCTGCAGCTCGCAAGGCGGTACAGACTTCTGCTGCGTACTCGTCGGCATCTGAAACAATCGGCGCGACCACCGCCTGTACCGGGGCCATCCACATCGGAAACGCACCCGCGTACTGTTCAATAAGAATGCCGATGAAACGCTCAAAGCTGCCAAGAATGGCACGATGAAGCATGACGGGTCTCTGCCTGGAACCATCTTCGGCCACATACTCGGCATCCAGTCGCTCGGGCAGGACGAAGTCAACCTGCAGCGTACCGCACTGCCAATCCCGGCCGATCGCATCCCGCAGCACGAACTCGAGTTTGGGTCCGTAGAAGGCGCCCTCGCCCGGATTGACGGTATACGGTAGACCGGTCTGATCGACGGCCTGTTTCAGCGCATTTTCGGCTCGGTCCCAAATGGCGTCGTCCCCTGCGCGGTTCTCAGGCCGATCCGAAAACTTGACGCTGACGGACTCGAATCCAAGGTCTTTGTAAACGCGCTGCAAGAGCTCGCAGAAGGCGATGGTTTCCGAACTGATCTGCTCCTCGGTGCAGAAGATGTGTGCATCGTCCTGCACAAAGCCTCGCACACGCATGAGTCCGTGCAAGGCACCGGAAGGCTCATAGCGATGGCAGGCACCGAACTCAGCCATACGCAGCGGCAGATCCCGGTAGCTGCGTATGCCCTGACGGAACACCTGTACATGACAGGGGCAGTTCATCGGCTTGACGGCGAGCGTTGCCTTGCGCGCCTCCCCCTCGACCTCACCTTCATCTACCTCGGCGATAAACATATTCTGCCGATAATTGGCCCAATGCCCCGAAGCTTCCCACAGCTTGCGATCGACCAGCATCGGCGTTTTAACTTCGACATAGCCCGCCACATCCAGCTGCGCGCGAATGTATTTCTCCAGTGTCAGATACAGCGACCAGCCCCTGGGGTGCCAGAAAACCTGTCCGATAGCCTCATCCTGAATATGAAACAGGTCCAGCACACGACCGAGGCGGCGATGATCACGCTTCTCGGCTTCTTCGAGCATGTGCAGATGTGCTTTGAGCGCCTCGTCGCTGGCAAAGGCCAGTCCGTAGATTCGCTGCAACTGCGCGTTCTTCGCGTCGCCGCGCCAGTAGGCACCGGACACCTTGGTGAGCTTGAATGCGGTGCCGAGTTTGCCGGTGGACGGCAGGTGCGGGCCGCGGCACATATCGAGCCAGCTCTCTCCCTGCCGATAGATGGTCAGATCAACATCGGCGCCGATGCCTTCGCGAATCCATTCAGCCTTGAAAGTCTCGCCGCTGGCCTCGAAGTGCTTGACCGCATCCGCCTGCGACCAGACTTCGCGTCTGATCGGAAGGTTGCGCTTCACAATTTCACGCATCTTCTTTTCGATCTTTTCGAGATCGGCATCGGTAAAAGACTCTTTACGGGCGAAGTCGTAGTAAAAACCGTACTCAGTCGATGGGCCGAACGTGATCTGCGTCCCCGGATACAACTCCTGCACGGCCTGGGCCATGATGTGTGCGGCATCATGGCGGATCACTTCCAGCGCTTCTGGCGCATCACGAAGAATGATGCTGATCTGCGCATCGCGCTCGATCGGCCGGGTCAGATCCCAGATTTCACCATCGACGCTGATCAGCGCTGCCTTCTTGGCCAGCCCTGGCGAGATGCCTTTTGCGATGTCGAGGCCCGAGACCGGGCCCTCAAAAGATTTCTGGTTCCCGTCCGGGAAGGTGATATTTACAGACATGGATTGTCGCGCTTGTGCATCTGGATGTTGATGGATTGGGCGCTATTGTCCCAGCAGCGACGAAGAATGTCGCGCCGCTGGCTAAGCCGTTGCTGCAAAAACCGCGGCAGCCTCAAGCCGAGCCAGGGTCTTTTCGCGACCCAGCAAGGCCAGTGTCTGGTCAATCGGCGGCGAAACTGCACATCCGGCTACGGCGACACGAATCGGCTGTGCCACTTTGCCCAGCTTTATTTCCAGTTTTTCCGCCACCGCATGCACCGCCGCGTGCAGCGGCTCCGGCGACCAGTCCGCAAGCGCGCCTAACCTTGAAATCAGGCTGCGCAGCACCGGTTCGGCGTCCGCTCCAAGATGTTTCTTGGCGTCTTTCTCGGCATAGCCGTCCAGCTCGCAGAACAGAAAGCGCGCCTTCTCCACCATCTCGAGCAGGGTGTGGCTGCGTTCTCGAAACTGTTCGATAACCAGCTTCAAATCAGGCCCATCGGCGGGATTCAGGCCCGCACGCTGGAAATGCCAGGCGAGTTCCGGCGCAATGACGGCGGGATCGGTAACTTTCAAATACTGTTGATTTACCCAATGCGCTTTCTCCATATCAAAGCGTGCCGCACTGGGCGAGACATGCTCGAAATCGAATTTCTCGATCATTTCCTCGCGCGTAAACAGCTCCTGATCGCCATGGCTCCAGCCCAGACGGACCAGATAATTGATCAGGGCTTCGGGCATGAAACCCATAGCCCGGTATTCGATGACCGACAGTGCGCCGTGGCGCTTCGACAATTTGGCACCGTCCGCGCCCAGAATCATGGATACGTGCGCGTATGCTGGTGGCGTGGCCCCAAGCGCCTTGAAAATATTGATCTGTCGCGGCGTATTGTTGACGTGATCGTCACCGCGCACGATATGGGTGATGCCCATGTCCAGATCATCGACCACCACGCAAAAATTGTAGGTCGGCGTGCCGTCGCTGCGCGCAATGATCAGATCGTCAAGCTGGCTATTCTCGAAAACGATATCGCCTTTGATCAGATCACGGAGCACCACCTGCCCCTCCACGGGATTCTTGAACCGCACCACTGGCGAGACGCCAGAGGGTGGCTTGGGCAACACCTTGCCCACCTCGGGTCGCCAGCGGCCGTCGTAGCGCGGGTTCTCCTTGCGCGACTGCTGCTCCGCGCGCAAGGCGTCCAGCTCTTCCTTGCTGGCATAGCAGTGATAGGCCAGGCCGTTGTCGAGCAGCTGCTGAACCAGCTCGCCATAGCGATCATTGCGCTGAGTCTGGTAGATCGGCTCAAAATCCGAGCGCAGTCCGAGCCAGTTCATCCCCTCAAAAATGGCGTCCACGGCGGACTGAGTTGAGCGTTCGCGGTCAGTATCTTCGATGCGCAATAAGAATTTTCCGCCGTGCCGCCGGGCAAACAACCAT
>JBFJJV010000184.1:0-4866 GCA_041635265.1 Panacagrimonas sp. | reverse complement strand
TGGAGCGCGCACGTCATCGAGCAGCGCATTGACGGCAAAATTATTCGGCCCAGCGCCAATTACAACGGGCCGGAAGATCAAAAATTCGTTCCGATAGCAAAACGAAAATAAATCGCGAAGCGATTCAACGATTGAACCCTAAGCCTACGAGCACGAGCCATGAATACCGCACACCGTAAAAACCTCCCCGGCACCCAGCTTGATTACTTTGACGCGCGTGAAGCCGTCGATGCGATTCAGCCGGGCGCTTACGCAAAGCTGCCCTACAGCTCGCGCGTATACGCCGAGAATCTGGTTCGTCGCTGTGACCCGGCCATGCTCACCGAAGCACTCAAGCAGCACATCGAGCGCAGACGTGATGTGGATTTCCCCTGGTTTCCGGCGCGGGTGGTTTGCCATGACATTCTGGGTCAGACCGCTCTGGTGGATCTGGCGGGGCTTCGGGATGCGATCGCCGACATGGGGGGTGATCCGGCCAAGGTCAACCCGGTGGTGCCGACCCAGCTGATCGTCGATCACTCGCTGGCGGTAGAGCACGGCGGCTTTGAAAAAGATGCCTTCGAAAAGAATCGCGCGATCGAAGATCGGCGCAACGAAGATCGCTTCCACTTCATCAACTGGACCAAGAAAGCGTTCAAGAATGTGGATGTGGTGCCGCCGGGGAACGGCATCATGCATCAGATCAATCTGGAAAAAATGTCTCCAGTGGTGCATGCGCGCGATGGCGTTGCCTTTCCAGACACCTTGGTGGGAACCGACAGTCACACTCCGCACGTGGATGCCTTGGGGGTCATCGCCATCGGGGTCGGCGGCCTAGAAGCGGAATCGGTCATGCTCGGTCGCGCTTCCTGGTTGCGGCTGCCGGACATCATCGGCGTCGAACTGGTGGGAAAGCGTCAGCCCGGCATTACGGCCACCGATATCGTGCTCGCCATCACTGAGTTTCTACGCAAAGAGAAAGTGGTTGGTGCCTATCTGGAATTCCATGGTGAGGGCGCGTCGAGCCTGACCCTCGGCGATCGCGCCACCATCTCCAATATGACGCCAGAGTACGGTGCCACTGCCGCGATGTTTTCCATCGATGAAAAGACGATTGATTACCTGCGCCTGACCGGGCGTGAAGAGCCGCAGATCAAGCTGGTGGAAACCTACGCCAAAGTTGCCGGCCTGTGGTCAGACAGCCTGAAGACGGCCGAGTATGAACGAGTGCTGCGCTTCGACTTGTCCAAAGTCGGGCGCACGATGGCTGGCCCGTCCAACCCGCACAAACGCCTCAATACCGCGGATCTTGCCGAGCGCGGCATTTCAGCTCCGTGGGCAATGCCCAAGGAAGGCGAGGGCACCATGCCTGATGGCGCTGTGATCATCGCCGCCATCACCAGTTGCACCAACACCTCCAATCCGCGCAACGTCGTTGCTGCCGGGCTGCTTGCGCGCAACGCCAATGCACGCGGCCTAGCCCGTAAGCCCTGGGTGAAATCCTCGTTCGCCCCCGGCTCCAAGACTGTGCAGCTGTACATGGAAGATTCCGGCCTGCAGGCAGAGCTGGACAAGCTCGGCTTCGGCATCGTCGCCTTTGCCTGCACGACCTGTAATGGCATGAGCGGTGCGCTGGACCCGGTAATCCAGAAGGAAGTGATTGAGCGCGATCTGTACGCCACCGCCGTGCTGTCCGGCAATCGCAACTTCGATGGGCGCATCCATCCCTATGCCAAGCAGGCATTCCTGGCCTCGCCGCCCCTGGTGGTGGCCTATGCCATCGCCGGAACCGTGCGATTTGATATCGAACGCGATGTGCTCGGCATCGACCAGGTCGGCAATGAAGTTCGTCTGGCAGACCTGTGGCCAAGCGATGAGGAAATCGACGCCGTGGTGGCCAAGAGCGTGCGGCCAGAGATGTTCCGCTCGGTCTACGACCCGATGTTCAACTTCAAGGTCGTTGAAGACGAAGGACTGAGTCCGCTGTACGACTGGCGACCTCAGAGCACGTATATCCGTCGCCCGCCCTACTGGGAAGGCGCCCTGGCTGGCGAGCGCACCATGAAGGGTATGCGCGCACTCGCCGTGCTGCCGGACAACATCACCACCGATCATCTGTCGCCGTCCAACGCCATCATGATGGACAGCGCGGCGGGCGAGTATCTGCACAAGATGGGGCTGCCGGAAGAAGACTTCAATTCCTATGCAACTCATCGCGGTGATCACCTCACAGCGCAGCGCGCCACCTTCGCCAATCCAAAGCTGGTCAATGAAATGGCGGTGGTGGATGGCAAGGTCAAGCAGGGCTCGCTGGCCCGCATCGAACCCGAAGGCAAAGTGGTGCGCATGTGGGAGGCCATCGAAACCTATATGGAGCGCAAGCAGCCGCTGATCATCATTGCGGGCGCAGATTACGGTCAGGGTTCCTCGCGCGACTGGGCTGCCAAGGGCGTACGTCTGGCCGGGGTCGAAGTCATCGCCGCGGAAGGCTTCGAGCGCATTCATCGCACCAATCTGCTCGGCATGGGCGTGCTGCCCCTGCAGTTTGCGGAAGGCACAACGCGCAAAACACTGGGTCTTGATGGCACCGAAACCTACGATGTGCGCGGCGAGTGCCAGCCAGGTGCCACGCTCACGCTGGTGATTCATCGCAAGAATGGCGAGACGCTTGAGGTGCCCATGACCTGTCGTCTGGATACCAAGGAAGAAGTTTCCATCTACGAAGCGGGCGGGGTGCTACAGCGCTTTGCGCAGGATTTCCTCGAGTCGTCCAAAGCGGCGTAATGCAGGGCGGGTTGGCAGCTGTATTGCATAAGCCGCCGTTTCCTTCTTAACAGGAGTCCGTTATGCCCGTGACCAAAGGTGTCCGAGAGCTCGTTGCTGAAGCCAGCAAGAAGATTCAGACGCTGAGTTTGCAGGAAGCCACCGAGCGACTCGGCAAGGACAATGTGGTCTTTGTCGACATCCGTGATGTGCGTGAACTCTGGCGGGACGGCAAAGTGCCGGGCGCCGTGCACGCGCCGCGTGGGATGATTGAATTCTGGTTTGATCCCGACAGCCCATATCACAAACCTCTGTTTGCCGAAGAGGACAAGCAATTCGTACTGTATTGCCGCTCCGGCTGGCGCTCAGCCTTGGCAACGGCTGCGCTCAAGGACATGGGTCTGGATAATGTCGCCCATATCGACGGCGGTTATACCGCTTGGATGGAAGCCGGCGGCGCAATAGAAAGGGTCGAGCCAAAAAAAGAAAAGCCCTCTTCCTGAGGTGGCGCTTGCTCAGGACGCATCGATTCCCGGCCGACGCTACTTCCTGCTTGATGCATTGAATCTTGCTTATTGGTGCGGTAGTCCGCCGTCGCTGCGAATTCCGCTGAGTGTATTCGGCGCGCTGCGTGCATCGGGTCACACGGCACGCCTGATCTTCGACGCCAGTGCGCGCTACCAGCTCGACGCCGAAGCGGATCTTTACACGGCCCTTCTGAAGTTTCCCGATGACGTCGCCGAGATGCCCGCCGGACAGCCCGCCGATCGAGAGCTGATCAAGCGGGCACGCGAATCTGGCGGCATCATCGTCAGTCGCGACAAATTCCGTGATCAGCGCAAGAAATTTCGGAAACTGATCGACGATCCTGATCGACTGATTTCAGGGTCAGTGCAAGACAATCAGGTTCGGCTGCCGGCGATCGACCTGTTCGCACCTCTGGCCGCGACGGCGGCGCAAGCCTGTGAGGCCATATCGGCTTGGCGGTGATCTATCAGGGCTCGTGGACGTGCAGCGTTCGGGCCTGGTGATCGGCTGTTGATTACTGAGCGGGCAGGCGGTTGGGTTACCGTAAGAAGGCTGCAGGTCCGCAGCGTTGATAGAATCCCGTATCCAACTCCCTCCACTAAAGCGATCCGCCGCAATGTCCAACGTCCCCCAGATCAAAATTCCGGCCACCTATATGCGAGGCGGCACCAGCAAGGGCACGTTTTTCCGACTGCAGGACTTGCCCGAGGCGTGCCAGACGGCTGGCGCGGCGCGCGACAAGCTGCTGCTGCGGGTTATCGGCAGTCCGGACCCTTATGCCAAGCAGATTGACGGCATGGGCGGTGCCACCTCCAGCACCAGCAAGGCGGTGATCGTTTCCGCGAGCGCCCAGCCCGAACATGATGTTGATTATCTGTTTGGTCAGGTTTCGATCGACAAGGCTTTTGTGGACTGGAGCGGAAACTGCGGCAATCTTTCGGCTGCGGTCGGGCCGTTCGCGATCAGCAATGGGCTGATCGACCCGGCGCGGGTGCCGAAAGAAGGTTTGTGCACGGTTCGCATCTGGCAGGCCAATATCGGCAAGACCATCATCGCGCAGGTGCCGATGAGCAAGGGCCAAGTACAGGAGACCGGCGACTTTGAACTCGATGGTGTGACCTTTCCTGCCGCCGAGGTGCAGGTCGAATTCATGGATCCGGCAGACGATGGTGAGGGCTCCATGTTTCCCACCGGTAATGTCGTCGATGATCTGGAGGTGCCGGGCCTAGGCCGGCTCAAGGTCACGATGATCAACGCCGGTATCCCGACGGTTTTCATTAATGCGCTCGACATTGGCTACAGCGGCACCGAACTGCAGGAGGCGATCAATGGCGATGCCAAGGCCTTGGCCATGTTCGAAACCATTCGCGCCCACGGCGCGCTTCGCATGGGGCTGATCAATCACATCGAAGCTGCCGCCAGCCGCCAGCACACGCCGAAAGTGGCTTTTGTGGCACAGCCCAAGGACTACGTCTCGTCCAGCGGAAAAGCGGTGGCCGCGGCTGATGTCGACCTTCTGGTGCGAGCCCTGTCCATGGGCAAGCTGCATCACGCCATGATGGGGACAGCGGCAGTTGCCATCGGTACCGCGGCGGC
>JBFJJV010000183.1:0-4983 GCA_041635265.1 Panacagrimonas sp. | reverse complement strand
CGTAGCGGGCGAAATTAGTCTTGAACCGCCCCAGTGCCCGCGTCTGCCATTGGACTATGTGCCGCCAGAAGATCGGGACCTTTATCGACCGCTGGAAATGCGAACCCTGAGGCCGAGTGAGGCCGTTCTGCAGACCCAGGAGGATCCGGAAGCGCGACGCGATGAGGGCGATTTGTACGCTCAACTACTCGGCACGATGTATCACGAAGCCATGCAGCGCATCGCGGAAGAAGGGATTGCGGCCTGGAGCGACGCAGGCGTGTCCAGAAAGGCGGCGATGTCGTCCGGTCTGCGTCGCCGCGGCATGCCGGAGCCATTGGTGCAGGCCGCGGTGGAGCGGGTGATAGCCTTGTTGAAAAAAACGCTGGAATCCGAGATCGGACGCTGGCTACTGTCAGCAAAAATCTGGGCACGTAGCGAATACCCGCTTGCTGGACTGCGTGATGGGCGCTGGGTATCTGCCGTGATTGATCGCTGTTTCGAGGATGATAAAGGCCTGCTGTGGGTGATCGACTACAAGACCGCCGTGCGCGCAATCGAAGCAGATGAGCACGTGGACTATGTCGAATCGAGCCGGCGCAAGTACGGCCAGCAGATCAAGGGCTATGTTGAACTGCTGGCTGAGTTACGGCCGGACAAGCAGATTCGCGGCGCACTGTATCTGGCAGAAGTTGATCACCTGGTCCTGATCGAGCAATAGTTTCAAGGTTTGTGCGGCCGGGCCAGGTACTCCTCGGTATGCATCTCATGCAGTCTTGACTGCGTGCGCCGAAATTCGAATGCCGACTTTCTGCCAGTGTAAAGTGCATCTTGAGGTACGTCTGCAGCGAGTAGCAGCTTGACGCCGCGATCGTAGAATTCATCGACCATGTTCACAAAGCGTCGCGCAGGGTCTTCGTGGTTCTCTGTCAGCTGAGGGACCTTGGAAATAATGACGGTGTGATGCTCATGCGCAAGTTCGATGTAGTCCGCAGCCGAACGCGGGCCGTCGCAAATCTCTGGAAATTCAAACCAGGCCACACCGTCGGCTAGGCGCCTGACCTTGAGTTGGCGGCCGTGTACTTTCAGCTTTACGTCATGGCTGCCGCGTTCCGCCGCGATCTCTTCAAAGGCGGCTTCTAGTTTGGCGTCTGCATCCGCATCGCTGGGAACGTGATAAAGCGGCGCACGGGTGAGGGCGCGCAAGCGGTAATCGGTGCCGCCGTCTACGTTGAGTACCCGGGTATTGCGTTTGAGCATGTCGATCGCCGGCAGAAAATTCGCACGCTGAAGGCCGTCTTTATACAGCACGTCGGGCTCGCAATTGCTCGTTGCTATCAGTGTAATGCCGTGCTCGAACAAGGCCTTAAACAAGCGACCAAGGATCATGGCATCGGCAATGTCCGAGACATGGAACTCGTCAAAGCAGACCACGCGGACTTTACGCGCCAGCGCATCAGCGACAAACTTGAGCGGGTCCTGCACATCGGGATGCTTTCGTCGCCTTGCATGCACGTCCAGCAAGAAGCGATGGAAGTGTGTACGCAGCTTTTCCTTGAACGGCAGCGCTTCATAGAACGCGTCCATCAAATGTGTTTTCCCGCGACCGACGCCACCCCACATGTAGAGGCCCCTTACTGCGGGCCACTCGCGGCGCCGACTGATGAAGCGGGTTCTGGGTGGATTTTCAAGCAACTGCTCGTAGATGGTCTGCAGCGCTTCGACGGCCGTGCGCTGCCTGGAGTCCGCAATGAATCCACTGGACTTGAGATCCGCGTCGTAACGTTGTTGCGGTGAGCCGCTGTATTCGCTCACGCTAGCTGACCTTCTTGCGGTTCCGTCACTGCACTGGCCAGATCCGGTTCGTCGTAGATCCGCGCGATGGCCTGACGGGCACGGTGGCTCAGCAGTGCAGGATCCTCAGAAGCCGGCACCGGCTTACAGATCTCGATCTCGATCGGGCTCCAGCGCGGGAGGCGGCTGTTGGCACCGAAGAAGCGACGTGTACCGCGGATGCAAACTGGAACAAGCTGTGCGCCGCCTCGCGCTGCGATTACAAAGGCGCCCTTTTTGAACGCCAGCAGTCCCGGCTCGGCGACAAAAGTGCCTTCGGCGAAGATTGCCAGAGACTCCCCCTGGCCGACGCGGCGGATCAGATTCCGTGTTTGAGCAGCACCTTCGCGCGCCGACCGACGGTTTACGAAGCTGACGCCCATGCGGCGAATCACCCAACCCACATACGGCCAATTGGCGGCACCGTCCTGTACCACGAAAGTGAATTTGGCCGGCAACGCGGCGGTCAGCACAACGCCGTCGATGTAGCTGGCGTGGTTGGAGACGGCGACACAGATGCCCTTGGGCAGGTTCTCCAGTCCCTTTACCCTGAACGGATTGCCAATGCTGAGCAGCCCGATCCGTACGCCCATGCGACCTAGAAAGCGGCGTATTGGCAGGGTGGGCCCAAGTATGATCAGCGGACAGACGATGCCGAAAAGCACAATGCCGAACATAAGCAGGGCAAAGACACCATATAGAATTTCAATCAGTCGAAGCATCAAGGAGTTGGCAAGAAGGCCGAATCGTTCGGCGCGGCGCGTATTATGAAAGAGATGAGTAGTGAAACGCAGGAATCCGACGAATTTGCGCTTCAACCCACGGCCGAAGACGCTGCCGGGATCGAGCGGGTACTCGATTCGCTCTGGATAGAGCGTGGTGCCTCAAAGAATACATTGGCGTCCTACCGTTCGGACCTCGCGCTGCTCGCCCGGTGGTTGGGGCCGCGAAACATCGAACTGGCCCAGGCAAGCGAACAGGATTTGCGCGACTACATTGCCGCCCGGGCGGAGCATCATGCGGCGGAGGCGGGCCAGAGTCGAAAGCAGAGTTTTTCCGGGCGATCCCAGGCACGACTGATTTCAGCGCTGCGCCGCTACTACCGATTCCTGTTGCGCGATGGTGCACGCGCAGATGACCCAACGGCACAGTTGCGCTCGCCGCGACTCTCTCGCGGATTGCCCAAGTTGCTGGAAGCCGCTCAGGTCGAGCGACTGCTGGATGCGCCAGATCCGGCCACCGCCCTGGGTTTGCGCGACCGCGCCATGCTGGAACTCATGTATGCCAGCGGCCTGCGCGTCAGTGAAATGGTGACGCTCAAGCGACATCAGGTGCAGTTGGAGCGCGGTCTGGTTCAGCTGGTTGGCAAAGGGGACAAGGAGCGCGTGGTGCCGATGGGGGAGCCGGCGCAGGACCGGATCGCCGATTATTTAAGCCGAGCCCGTCCTGAGCTCGCCCACCATCATCGCAGTGATGATCTGTTTATTACCGCCAGAGGTTGCGCTATGACGCGCCAGAATTTCTGGCAGATCGTCAAACGCTATGCTTTGCAGGCCGGGATTACCTCCGCCTTGTCGCCACATACCCTGCGGCATGCCTTTGCCACGCATCTACTCGAGCACGGCGCGGACCTGCGCGTGGTGCAGACCCTGCTAGGACATAGCGATTTATCGACGACGCAGATTTATACTCACGTCACACGCGTCCGCCTGCGCGAGTTGCATGCGCGTCACCATCCGCGCGGATAATAAACCGAACGGAATAGCCGCCTGATCAGGCGTTCGGCACCCCGATGTACATCAGCAGCGCGATGCCGGCGAAGGCGGCCAGAATTCTGAGCGTCTCAATGTAGGGGATAAAACGATCCATATTGATTCCAGAAATTGTGAATTTGTTGCGATGTTGCTGGTCTATAACTCGTGCAGCAGCAGACGTGAAAATTCTGGACCAGGCGCGATGCGGGCGCAAGATGGACCTTGGTACATAGTGAGACAGGCGCCACAACAAAATTACTCACCGCGCGGTCGCTACAATGGGCGCGCCCCCAATTACCAATATCTGGACAAAATCATGCGATCTCCTTTATTGCCGGTTTTTATTTCGATGCTGATAGTGGCCTGCGCACCGCAGGGTCCTGACGCCAGTTCTGACTCTGCTTCCGGCTCCGGCATCAAAGCCGAATCAGCCCCGGATAGCATGGCAGCGGAGTTTGATCCCGATGATCTCGGAGCGCTCAAGGCACGTCTGCAAGCGAACATCGAGAATATGCCGATCGAATCCATCAGCAAGACGCCGATGCCGGGCTTGTACGAGATTCAGTCCGGCCTGAACTTTGCATATGTCTCGCTCGATGGCAGGTATTTGATAGAAGGCGATCTCAATGACATGTTTTCTGGGAGGCAATTAACCGAGGATCGCAGAAAAACCCAACGCAGCGTGATGCTGGCCGGCATCCCGGAGGACCAAAGCATTCTGTACGCTCCGGAGAAGGACCCGGCCAAATACACGGTGACCGTGTTTACCGATATTGACTGTGGCTATTGCCGTCTTTTGCACAAGTCCATCAAGGAATACAACGACGCCGGGATAGCGGTGAAATATTTGTTTTTCCCGCGCTCCGGACCGAATACGGAGTCCTTCCACAAGGCCGAGGCAGTCTGGTGTGCAGAAGACCGGCAGGCTGCTTTGACCCAGGCCAAGGTCGGTGGCGGCTATGAGGGAGCACGATCCTGCTCGAATCCCGTCATGAGCCATTTGCAGATGGCCGCCGATCTAGGCATTCGCGGTACGCCTGCCATCATCCTGCCGAACGGAGCACATGTACCCGGTTACCGCCCGCCGGCGGAGTTGGTGAAAATTCTGGCGGAGCACCAGGTGGCTGCCACGCCGGGCTGAACTTGATTTGAAGTACCAAGCTGCCGACGGGCTCAAAATTTATCGGGTCTTTGCGGTCTTACTCTTCCTTTGCTGGAATGGTCATGCCTCTGGCACTGACAAAGACCCGGAACTTGATCAACTCAGGGCGGGCGCGGCCGCTCATCTGGATGGCCTCAAACCTGCGCAAATTCAGCGCAGTCCTGCACCTGGCCTGTACGAAGTGCAAGACGGCATGGCTTTCGGATATCTGACCTCCGATGGTCGTTATCTGATTCAGGGTGATTTGATTGATCT
>JBFJJV010000182.1:0-5007 GCA_041635265.1 Panacagrimonas sp. | reverse complement strand
GCCCACCATTTTTGCGCTGGCATCCAGGTCGGCGCCCTTGGCGTTCACGGACAGCTCCAGATTCTTCACGCTCGCGTTTTGTGCCACCAGATCAGCCAGCACTGTGGCCACAAGTTCGAGATCAGCCGATAGCTTGTCGGCGTCTGAGAAAGCGCTCATCGAGGCGTCAATATCAACGGGTTCACCGGGTCGAAGGGTGCCGGTTTTTAGATTGAGTTTCTCGATTCGGTAAGCCTGCTTGGTCTGCGCGTCACGATAGCTGACATAGGCATCCTTGAGTTCAATTCCCGCAACGTTGATGTCTTCGAGCTTGACCGCCTGCCCTTTATCGTCCTTCTCGGGCTCCTCGGGTGCTGCGCCGTCGGCAGGGGTGATCAGATCGTCCCAGTTGCTCTTGCCCTTGGCATCCTTGGCCAGATCCAGTTTCAGGCCGGTCAGTGTGACCGTGCCGACCGCCAGTTTGCGTTCGAGAATCAACGGCAGCACCTTCACGCCGACAGCCGCACTGCTGGCCTCGGCCATGGCTTTGTCCCCAAAGCCCGGAGCATTGCTGAAGCTGACGTCATCGAGCTGAATGTTGAGCCAGGGAAATATGCTGAGGTCGATATTCCCGAGGGCAAGATCGCGTCCGGTCTTTTCTTTGACCGCCTTGGTGATCTGATCGCGATAGTCGTTGGGGTCTATCAGGGTCGTCGCAATGGCTAGCGCACCAAAGACCAATACGACCAAGCCCACAATTCCGATAAGGACAAACTTCAATACCCGAGCCATTTCTTGCTTCCCTTGCCTTGCGATGATGAGTGGAGCCTGCAAATTGTAGCGCCACAAGGATGAATCGCTATTGAGCAGTCCTGAGGCGTGTCCGCAGGCGCAACTCTTAAAGAATATCTAAGCCGTGGTCAGGCGCATGCGATGAAAGCCGTCTAGATTCAGGGCCAATAGTGGCAGGGTCTGCTGCAGAAGGTCTTCCAGCCGGCTATCGAGCACCTGACTGAAAGCTAGCTCAAGGACGCCCACGCAGCGGCCATGAATTGTCAGCGGCAGCACTCGCAAATCGGCGGCCGGGGCAATGCCCATGCCCGCAGTGATATCGAGATATCCTTCCGGCGGCGGTGACATTCGCCGTTCAACCCCGGTCCGGGCCACCTCACCTATGAGACCCTCACCTGGCCCGAATTCACGAACCGTCCCGTCATCAAGCAAGCCATAGCTCGACAAGATGGTCGCTCTTCTGTCACGAATGATGTACAGGCAGGCCGCCGCAAGTCCCATGATGGGGGCCAGCTCGCGTAGTGTGGTATTGCCCAGAGCCGGCGCTGTTCTCGCCGCCGAGAATTTGAGGCTCAAGTCGTAGATGTGATCCCGAATCCAGGCACGCTCCCGGCTTTCAGAGGCGTTTGATTCGACCAGTCGTCGGCGCTCGTCCTCGGCCTGTGTCGCGCGCGCGCGGATTTCGACAATCACGCGGCTGATGAGCGCCAATGACGCCAGTAGCACGATGATCAGCGTGCCGAGAAATCCATTGAGTGCGGGCAGCGCTCTGGGCGACGGGATGCGGATGACCAGATCAAACGATGGTGATTTGTCCAGATAGCCTCTGTCCACCAGCGGCTCCAAGGGGTTGATGCGATGCGTGACGTACTCGTTTTCGCCGATTTTCAGATGGCGGAGGTCTTCGTTCAGTGCGCGGGCCAGTTGCGGTAATTTTTGACCCAGTCGATTGGCCGGGTTGAGCTGGGCTCCCCATTTCATGGCTGGTTCCGGGTGGATAAGCCAGAAACCCCTGTCGTCCAGTAGCCAAGCCTCCCCTTTGCTCGATGCCAAAATGCTATTGACCCCGCTGAGCAGTACATTGCCGCGCAGGTTGGCGACAAGGACGTAATCTGCGCCCTTGCTGGATTTGAGTCGTAATAGCAGTCGCAGCGTCGGGTTGTAGGGCCGCTCGATGGCGCCAAATTCGACGTTTAGATCAAATGGTGACACTTCAGCGACATCGGGACGAAGCCCGATAGCTGATTGGAAGTATTCGCGATCCGATTTGTCCTGCAGTGCCTCGCCGGAAATTGTCTTCGGGCCTTGC
The DNA here is from genome assembly GCA_041635265.1 of Panacagrimonas sp. Classification (GTDB taxonomy): domain Bacteria; phylum Pseudomonadota; class Gammaproteobacteria; order Nevskiales; family Nevskiaceae; genus Panacagrimonas. Next base: position 2,927 of record JBFJJV010000182.1, on the reverse strand, counting down.
GCAGTTCGGTCTACGCGCACAATCTCAATGCCGTCCGCGTTGAGTAGGCGCAGTTGCCGATATTCCCACCTCTGCCCGACGAATGCCGCCATCAGCGGCTCGATAAGCCCGCGCGACTGTTCGGAAGGCTCCTCGATAAAGCGTGTGACCGCAGGCGTATTTGCAATCACTCGCAGGTCATGGACGGAATCAATCAGCTGTTGTGCCAAGCGGTCTGCGGCCAGTTCGAGCGTTGTGCTCTCCCGGCTGAGCCGCAGCTCGTGGTCCGCTCGTGAGTCGAGGTAGGCGTAGCCGGTGAAAACCAGAATCACGAGCAGTGCCAGAGGCAGGAACAGGCGTAACCAGGAGGTATATTTCATCGCTGTTCGCCCGTGATGCCCGGTTCGGTGGCGAGGGAGGCTGGCCAGCACCGCCGCAGACAAGGCAACGACCGTCCGGTCCTTATTTTAGGACGGCCTTCTGAATATCCTGAACTTGGAGAAATCATCTGGATTGTTTGGAGAACGCTTAGCAGTGCCGGCTAGGGCCGAACCGCCTCGCGGAACGCGAGGTAATCCTTGGCGCGGGCTTCGGTAGCGTCCCGCATGGGTAGACGGGCGATGCCGGACACGACGGTGCGGCTGGCCCGGGGCAGTAAGCGCAGCAGCACATCGACCCCGCCAACCGCGTGCGCGCCCCCCGGGTCGCCCCACAGCATGTGTGCTCGAATAGGTACGCCCTTGATCGTGTCTTCGAGAATCAGCGCCTCATCAGGCAGGTCGGCGAACTGCCTTTTTTTCGGCGTGCTGACCGCAGTGGGGCGCATAGCCCTGCCTTTTTTCAGCGCTGAGGGCGGATAGGGTGGCGTGGACATCAGGGCATCGATCAGTGCTTCGTATTTTTTCGGCCTAGTCGCGATAAGCTCATTATTGCCTGTATGCGTGAGTTTTTGTCGTTGCACGCAGGGCCGCCCTCGGCGAATAGAGCCAGATGCGATCAGCCCCAGGCTCGCCACCCGGTTCGGGTATCGGGCAGCTGCGAGGCGCTCAGCGCCGATTGTCAGCTCGATGAAGGTATCCGGCGCGGTCAAATACGTGGCGGCGGCACTCGGCGGTGCCAGCGCGGCAACACGGCTCAGACTTTTGGAGACGCTCATGGTGGCCATCAGGCGCCGCTAATGGCTTCGACAGCGCGCTGCACGCCACGGCGCCAGTGATGACAGAGCGACCCGGCCAGTATGCGACCGGCAAAAGGCAGGCGCGAATCAAATTCGATGCTGTATACAAGCCTTGTTCCACCAGCCTCGGGCTCGAATTCTAATCGGCCCACATGATTCTTGATCGGCCAGCCCTGGGTGACGCGGTACTCGATCAGTTTGGCTGGCTCGAAGCGGGTGACGGTTTCTTCAGCGCGAAAGCCCAGAATGCGTAATTCTCGAACGGATTCAAGCCCGTTGACGTCGTCACCCTGGGGAGCGTTCTTGATGCGTTTACTGCTACCGGGAAACAATTTGGCGACATTCTCGTGCTCGGCAAACCACGCAAAAACAGCGCTTGGCGTCGCCGCAAAAAATTGCTCAAATCTTACGATTTGCTCTGCCATATTGACTCTGCTCAATCCGTATCGTCGCGCAGGGCTTCGGTTTCGCGCCGTCGATGGCGTCGCGGCTGATAATGTAGATCCAACGTGTGCATTTCCTCGCGCCCGGCAGCACGGTCTTCGAAAAAGAATTCGAGACTGTGGAATATGGTGGGAAAGGCAATTTCGTCCCAGGGAATCTCGGCTTCAGTCATGAGCCGGGTTTCGCTGCTTTCAAATGTCGGCCCATGTCGCTCAGACAGCATCCGGGCGCGATGTACCAGATAGACCTGCGAGACATAGGGCACATTAATGACGGCGAGCAGGCCGCCGACTTCTACCTCAGCCAAAGATTCTTCACGCGCTTCGCGTCCAGCGCCTTGCAAGCTGGTTTCGCCCAATTCAAGAAATCCGGCAGGGAAGGTCCATAATCCGAGTCGGGGTTCGATATTACGTTTACACATGAGAACGCGACCGTCTTCCCACTCGGGAATGCAACCGGCGATGATGCGCGGGTTGAAATACTGAATGTGGCCGCAGGACGAGCAGACGTGACGAGGAAGATTGTCACCCTCCGGCACGCGATGCTCTACCGCTTTGCCGCAGACATTACAGAATTGAACATCCATGAGATGGGCAGGCTTAGAGTCAAAAACGGGGCACCAGCCCAAGCTTACGCGCATCGGCGCTTTTGATTAAGCCGGCTTTGCCGCCAATCGCTAAACTATTGCTGTGAACCCAGTCGCGACGGAGCAAGAGCTGCTTGATATCATCTGAATGCAAATGGCATGAACAAACCCTTTTCCCCCAGTAGCGAGCGCAATCGCGAACCGATCGCGCAGGTTCTGGCCACGGTGTTTGCCCAAGGGCGCCATCTTCTTGAGATCGGGAGCGGTAGCGGCCAGCACGCTGTCTATTTTTCGCAATTATTTCCCCATCTGATCTGGCAGTGTTCGGATCGCGCCGAGAATCTGCCCGGGATCAGGGCCTGGGTGAATGAAAGCCCGCGCGAGAACCTGCCGCCGCCCATCGAGCTGGATGTCAATCAGACCGATTGGCCGGAGGCACGGTTTGACTGCATCTTCAGCGCCAACACCCTGCACATCATGGCCTGGGAAGAAGTTCGCACCCTGTTTCGTCGCCTACCAGAAGTTCTGGCTGACAAGGCAACGGTGGTGTGTTATGGCCCGTTCAAATATGCCGGGCAACATACCAGCCCGAGCAATGCGGCTTTTGAGGCGCGATTGCAGTCAGAGGACCCCTCGCGCGGTATCCGCGATTTCGAGGCGGTTGACGCGCTGGCGGATGCAGCGGGTCTGCGGTTGCTGCAGGATCATGCCATGCCCGCAAACAATCGTTGCCTAGTCTGG
>JBFJJV010000181.1:0-5056 GCA_041635265.1 Panacagrimonas sp. | reverse complement strand
GGTGCAGGGCTCGGCAATCGTCACCGCCGCCGACGCTTGGCAGGCTTATCGTCTTGAGCAGCAGACTCGCACGATCACCGCAGTGCAGGTCAAGGTCGAAGACCTGCGGAATAAGGTCCAGATCAGCGACGAAGAAATTAGCGCCCACTATGAGGCGAACAAGGCAAATCACAAATCGGCTGAACGCGTGAAGGTTCAGTACATTGAACTGGACCGGAACAAGATGCCGCCTGTGGAGCCCCCGGCGCAGGAAATTCTGAAGGCCTTGTACGACGCCGAGAAAGGCGCGCGTTTCTCCAATCCGGAAGAACGTAGGGCGAGCCATATTTTGATCGAGTTTTCTCAAGACAAGGCCAAGGCCGAGGACATGGCACGAACCCTGACCGACAAACTGCGCAAAGGCGAAGCGGAATTCGCTGAGTTGGCAAAGGCGCATTCCAGCGATGCCGGATCTAAAGACAAGGGCGGTGATCTGGGCTGGGTTCGCAAAGGCGTGATGGTCCCGCAGTTTGAGGAAGCTCTATTTGCGATGGAAGCCAAGAAAGTTTCAGATCCGGTGGAATCCGAGTTTGGATGGCATGTAATTCTGCTTGATGAAGTGCGTGCGCCTTCGACCAGGGCTTTTGAAGATGAATCGGTTCAGGCTGAGTTGAAAGAAGTGTTCGCCAAGAAGGAAAGGGAAACACAATTTCAGGACCTTTCAGCGCAGCTGGAATTGCTGGCGTTTGAAAATACCGCGCTTGAGCCCGTCGCTCAGAAACTTGGCCTGGAAATCAGGGAATCAGACTGGATGACGCGAGGCGCGGGAGAGGACATCGGCAAGGATCCTGCAATTCGACAGGCGGCTTTCGCGCCCGAAGTGCTCGAGTCTGGTGAGAACAGCAAACCCATTCCATTCGGCCCCGATGCGTTGGTGGTTGTGCACAAGGCAAAGCACGAGGTCGCGCGGCAGTTGGCGCTCGATGAAGTGCGCGATCAGGTCGAGGCCTCACTAGTAGCTGAATCAGCGGCCAAACTCGCCAGCGAAACTGCTGCGGAGGTGCTTGCAGAAGCCAAAGCCGGCAAGCCTTTGCGTGAGGTCGCCAAAGCGCGCGAACTGACGCTGCAATTTGAAGGTGATGCACGGCGTGGTCAGGCCGAACTGGGTGCCAGTGTCGCAGCGCGCGTGTTCAAAATGCCGCGCCCGAGCGTTGGCAGCGTGGTGGTAGAAGCCCTGGATAGTCTTGATGGCAGCGTCACGGTGGTGGAGTTGAAGGCCGTGAACGAGCCGCAGCGACCCGATGACATCAAGGAAAAGCTCGGCAAGGAATTGCGGCAGATTCGTGAAGGTATCGCAGGTTCGGAATTTGCGGCTTATCAAGGTGCGGTCGAGAACGAGATTGGCGTCAAGATGGTCAAGGCACCGGAAGCCCAGAGCGAAACTCCTCAATTTTAGAAGTGTTCCCGTCGGCCTGGCCTTCGGATAGCCCGAAGGTTTACAGGCTGAATCCAAGGAATCACAGCATTTCCTGAGTCGCGCTTGCTACTGATGGGAAACCTTGGGCATTCGCGCATCGTGCGAGCTGCGAATGCCCATCATTCCGTGAAAAATCATTTTTGCGGGCTATATGGGACTTTTAAAGCAAAGTGCCAAGTTGCGCGATCGTTTCCTTGTTAATCTGTGCGCAATCAATAGCGTCTTCGACGCAATAATCCACATAGGCCTCGCCACGGTACTGAATTGGCAGGCGGCGCGACGGATTGGGGGCAGTGCATGAACAATGAAACGCCTGTAGAACAGAAAGAGTCTGGTCGCTGGCAGCTGCCGGCATTGCATTGGCAGATCGTGATTGCACTGATTCTGGCCGCTGTGGCCGGTGCACTCATCGGCGATCAGGCAGGCTTCATCGCCGCTGTAGATTTCATCGGCAAGCTGTTCCTCAATGCGCTGAAAATGATGATCATTCCGCTGATCCTGGCGGCGATGGTGTCGTCGATGATGAGCATGAACGATCAGGGCTCGCTCGGTCGGCTCGGCCTGTTCACTGCGCTGTTCTTTGTGCTCACGACGACGCTATCCGTTCTCACCGGGCTGGTGCTGGTCAACTGGATCGCGCCGGGAATGATCGATGGCCTGCCGGCCAGTCAGCAACTCGGGCTTTCCGCCGGAACCGGGGAGGTCCTAGGCAAGATCGAGAGCAAGGGCGGGGGCGATATTCTTGGTGTTTTCTTGCGCATGGTGCCGCCAAACCTGATCGAGGCGGCGGCTGCGGATCAGATGCTGGCCATCATTTTTTTCGGCATTCTGTTTGGTTATTTTGCGTCTAAACTCGCTGGTTCGCAGGCACAGACGCAAAGACAGTTCTGGGATGGTCTGTATGAGACCATGATCGCGATCACCGGCTGGGTCATGCTGTTCGCGCCTATCGGCGTGTTTGCGCTGGTCTCCAAAACTGTCGCGTTGACCGGTTGGGATGCAGTGGGTCCATTGCTCAAATTTTTCTGGGTGGTGGTATTGGCGCTCGCCATTCAAGCGTTTGTGTGGCTGCCGATAATTTTGAAACTTCTGGCACGGGTATCGCCCAAGCGGCATTTCAAGGTCGCTGGCAAAGCCATGCTCACGGCATTTTCTACCAGCTCCTCGGTCGCCACTATTCCGGTGAGCATGGAGTGCATGCGCCGGGGCGGCGTTTCCCAGAAGGTCAGCGGATTTGTTCTGCCGCTGGGCTCCAACCTGAATATGAATGGCACCGCCTTGTACGAATGTGTGGCCGCGATGTTCATCGCCCAAGCCTATGGATTGGAGCTGAGCTTTGTTACTCAATTTGTAGTCGTGCTACTTGCAGTCGTGACTGCCATCGGGGTCGCGGGGATTCCGTCCGCCAGTCTGGTCGCCATCGCGGTGATTCTGGGTGCCATCGGCTTGCCGTTGGAAGGGATCGGTCTGATTCTTGCCGTTGATCGCGTGTTAGATATGGCGAGGACAGCCATCAATGTTTTCGGCGACACCGTTTGCACGGTCCTGATGGCCCGATGGCAGGGTGAAGATGGTGTTCTCGGTGAGCCAGCGATGCGCAGGGAGCCCACCGTCTAGGCAATAAGATCATTCCTGTGCTGCCGGTCGCAGGCATTGCTGCTCGGCCTCAGTACCTGAAAGCCTTATAAGGCAGACAGGATGAAGTTTGTGGGTTCCCCAGCCTGTGTATCTGGCCGGGCGCGGGCTTCATGATTTCGGGACTGTCCCAGCGGTCCGGCCCATAGCGGAATCGATGTTGTGTTTTCACACAAGCAGTATTTTCAGGTTTCTCGAACGCAGAAGTCTGCGCTTGCTTCGAATCTGCCGCCCTAGGCCGATTCCAGCACCAGATAGCCTGGCGTACTGGAAATGCGACGATTGTGCCTCCCAGAAGCGCCAGGCTGTGTCTTGAGCCTAGCTCTCGAAGCTCATGCCCATGATGTTGTAACCAGCGTCGACGTAAAGTATTTCGCCGGTAATGCCCGAGGCAAGGTCCGACGACAAAAAGGCCGCAGCATTGCCGACTTCTTCCACGGTCACGTTTTTCTTGAGCGGGGAGGCCTGACTGGCTTTCGCGAGCATGTCACGAAAGCCCGAAATTCCGGCGGCGGCGAGGGTCTTGATCGGACCGGCAGAGATACCGTTGACTCGAATCCCCATTTCGCCCAGATCAGCCGCCATATAACGCACATTAGCTTCAAGACTGGCCTTGGCGACGCCCATGACGTTGTACATCGGGACGGCTCGCACCGCGCCCAGATAGGTCATGGTGAGCATGCTGCCGTTGCGGCCTGCCATCAGGGGGCGTGCAGCTTTGCCCAGAGCGGCGAATGAATAGCTGCTGATGTCGTGGGCAATCTGAGAGCCTTCACGGGTGACCGAGTCCAGATACCTTCCAGCCAGCTGATCGCGCGGTGCGAAACCGATGGAATGGACCAGTACATCCAGACCTCCCCACTGATGTTTTAACTCGCTGAACACCTCTTCGATCTGAGCGTCCTCGCTCACGTCCAGCGGCAGTACAATTTTGGATCCGCATTCGGCTGCAAATGCTTCTACCCTCGGTTTGAGCCGATCACCCTGATAAGTAAAGGCAAGTTCAGCCCCCTCTCGTTTGAAGGCTTCGGCAATGCCGGTGGCGATGGAACGGTCACTGGCTACACCGGTGATTAGCGCCTTTTTTCCTGACATAAAGCCCATGCGGTGATTCCTCTTAAGCGTATTGATCAATTTTGAAGTGCAGTTTCCCCATTTTGTCCTCCAAGTTCCAGCCGGAGTTGCTGACTACAACGCCTCGCGCGAGCTCAAGTCGGCAGGAAGACGATGGGGTAGTTGGGGTAGGTGAAGGAGGGGACATTCTTGGCGCCGAAATTGAGCAGTTTTACGCGCTGAATCACTTTTTGTTCCAGCTCCGGATTGCCAAGCTCACTCGAAACCAGTTCGCAGGCGGTTACCGCGCCGCTGGGGGCGATGGTAAGGCGGACTACGACTTTTCCACGAAGTCCCGGATCGGTGCGAAGCGCACGATTGAACATCGAATAGAACGATCCCTTGTTGCGATCAAACACCAGTTGAATCTCTTCCAGCGTGCGTCCCGCTCTCTGCGATGTACCGCTCTGCCCGGGCTTCTTGATGTCCGGTCCGATGCCCTTGGGCGCTTTGACCACGGTGGTCCTGCGCTCGCCCAGACCCGCACCACTCTTGGTGCGGGTGCTGCTGGCCTGCGCCGTTCCGATCCCGCCGCTTCCGCTCGCGGCTGAGGCGGCGACCGATGAACCACCGCCACCACCCGCGCCTGGCCGTGCGGCAACCACGTCGTCGCTCAACTGTCGTGAGGAATCCAGGCCGGACAGCGTGTTGTCGCGCAGATCAGCCAGCTGATCAGACAGTGCATTGATACCAGATTTTTTAGCCTTGTCACGCGCAGCCAGCTCCAGTTGTTCCTGGGTGGGCGGCTCAGGTGTCGGCGGTTTTTCGAGTTTGGGAGCGGGCTCTTTCTTTTCAGGCTCGACCATTTTCTCTTCAGGTTCAGGTTCGGGTTCCGGCTCTTCCTCTTCGCTC
>JBFJJV010000180.1:0-5082 GCA_041635265.1 Panacagrimonas sp. | reverse complement strand
GGGGCCAGTGAGGACGGCGTGCCGTCGTAGAATAGCTGCCGCGCGCCGGCTGTGGCATTCGTCGGGCCAGGGCCCGCACTGGAATCGACGAAGCCTGGAATAAACTGTCCGGAACCACCGCGATTGACCACTCGACCATCGCGTTTGGTGACAATGCCATCCGGATTCATCGGGGTGGTACCGTCGGCTTCGAAAGTCTCGACGGTGCCATCACTGTTGACGTCGCCCTTATCCATCAGGCTTCCCTGATTATCCGCCCAGTACGTCAGCGCATCAAAGCGGATGCGGCCATCGCCGCCGAATGCGCTGGAGGCATCAGATGAATCGGCAATATCATTCAGGCGATCAACTAGAACGACATTCTGACTCACCTTGCCATTCGCATCGGGCGCAGAGAACACACGCTTGGCCCGCAGCTTTTTGACATTGCCAGTCCAGCCCGGTTCCAGAACCGGTTGAAAGGGGGCGATATAAACATTGTCCACCGCCTGCGCCCGGTTGAAGACATTGACAGGGATGGAAGCTGCTACAAAGGTCGTGCTTACGGACAGGATCTGTCGGAAAATTTCCTCGAGTGCGGCCACGAGTTCTCTTGGATCTTCCGTAAGGGCCAGTGGTTCACGCGTGCCGCCCTTTTCGGCGTAAGCGCGTGGCACGTTATTGGTGTGAAACGGCGGCGCCATCAGAAAATATGAGGTGACGTTCTGGAATCCTGCTGCCGTTGATAGATCATTCTGATTGAGATAGCCCAGCACGCGCGAAAAGGCAGCGTTATTGTTGCCAGGGTTAAAGCCCATGCCGCCGTCGGCCACCGACTGGGAAATCGCGGCGTCGGAATCATTCTCCTGATTGGAGACCTGGAACATGAAATTGATGGTAAAAATCTTAGTGCAAGTGCCAAAATTGGGCGCGATATATTGGGTTCTGTTCGTGGTCTCGATCAGTGGGTCCCAATCATAGGCAGCGCCATCAACGTCCAGATTATTGGAGTTGTTGGTTGAATAGTCAGTCCAGCCGTTATGCCCGTTATAGACCAGCCCTCCACGCAGATAGCGATAGAATTCAAAGAACAATTCCTTGCCCTGATAGCTGTGCGACTGCTGGCCCTGTGGAACGGGCATCGCCCGCAGAATATTCAGGAGTTCGGGTAATGATCCCGAGTCATTGAGCGAGCGGAATCTTCTTGCAATGTATCCACCATTGCTTTTGCGCTCGTTTGAGGACGCACCGCTGCCATGCGATGGCCCTTCGCCGTTCTGGTCATGATTGTGGTTGAGCATCAGGCCAATCTGGACGCCGGAAACCTTACCCAGAACTAATTCCAGTGTTAATTGCAACATCTCAAAAAAATTGAGCGTACCGGAGGCGGGTAGAACACAAGTCGGACATTGGGCTCTGAAGTAATCGGCGGCCTCACAGGCGCCTGGCGCTGTGTTTGTGCAAATGCTGGAGGCCAGATTGGGGCGGTAGTCCAGGCTCAGCATCACCAGAGGCTCGTCCGATGTGCCGCCGGGTGGCGTGAGATAGATTTCAGTGTCGTCAGCCGTGACCATCACTGGAGCAGACATGCCGGCGAGCACAACCAGGAGGCCGACCCAGAAAGATTTATGCAGGGATTTAAGCGCGTCCATGGACGTCCTCCTGGTGGCAATGCAATGTCGCTGGTGAAATTATTTTCATGAGAAGTTTATTTTCTGTCCTGGCCAGCTCAGCTACCGGTGGATACCGGTACCAGATAGCCCCGTTCAATGGTGGCGCGGCTGCGCCGTTGATCGGTTTCATCAATCGAGCCGCGAATCCTGAAGGAGGCACCCTGAAATTTGGTCAGGCTACTGGCACCCCGCGAGCGCGGTAGCGGCCGCAACAAGGGCAGCAAACGGGATGAGCTTCCAGCGACCCGACCGGCGGCGACTTCGGCCGAAAAAATGCCGGAGGCAAGTGTTAGCGAGTTGTCGTCGCAGCTGGTGCCCGGTGTGGGCGTGCATTGAACGTAGGGCGCAGCGGCGCCCACCACCAGCGTGGACGGGTTGGCGATCACGCCATCGACAATGGATTGAGCAGACTGTTGTGCTTCGCGCACGGTTTCATAATTGCCGGATTGCGCAACGCCCAGCGTGGTGAATCGGCTGGCGGAGAGCGCAATCAGCGTGGTGACGATGAGCAGGATCAGGGCCACAATCAGTGCGACGCCTTTTTGCCCGGCCATGGTCTTGGGGGACTGAGCTGGATGATCGAATTTGCAGGGCATGGGAATCATGGCTCGTAGAGATTGAAAGCCGCCACATTGCGTAGCAGCACGGTTGCGGTTCTGAGCTCGCGCGGAAATTGGTCTGCAGGGGTGATGTCGCCCGCATTACTCACCGAATAGGTCTTGGCGTTTGTGTAACCGCCCAGCTGTTTCTCCGATCGGATCAGCATGAGCGCACGCACACCGACAATCTGGGGGTAATCGGCCACTGCAGGATTCGCTTGATAGTAATTGGCAATGCCATCGCCATCCGTATCAATCCCCGCTTCGAGCTGAAGATTTTCGACGCCGGAGATACAGCTTCCCGGTTCGGTCACCATGTCTTCTTCAATCAATAGCTTTCGACATAGGGCGGGGATGCCATCGCCGACGGTCGAGAAATAGTTGCGGATGTAATAGATCGTGACCCGATAAGCCCAGTCCTGCGTCGGCGGCGGAATGGCGTTGAGGATGGGATCCGAAGCGTCTGCAGGATGCGCGAATAAGGCGGAGATGGTGTTGCCCACCCTTGCATAGGCATGGTCTTCGAGCAGCACGCGTTGCGTGGCCGCATGTGGTGTTGGCGTGCCCTCCAACCGTTTGATCGAGATGATGTCGGTTCCGGCCAGTACTTCGCTGGCGTCAATGCAGGAAAAGGCCGCATTGGCGGTGGCGCCAGTCACGTTGTCCACAATCTCAATCGCCGGACTTGTCGCGTATTTCCACTGCGTCCCGGTGGGGCCGCAGTCGATACCGGCCGTAGGATCCAGATCGGCGGAAATGAGCGAAGGAGGGAAAAAAGCTTCTGCCCAGTGTCCGGCCATTTCAATCTCATGGCTCAGCTCCGACAGGGCGGTTCGTGTGCTGTCATTGAGCTGGGCCAGTTGCTCTCCTTCTCGATAGCTTCTGGAGCCGCCCAGATAGAGCGCGCTCGCGCCAGCGACGACCAGCAAACCCAGCACCAGCGCGATCAGCAACTCGATCAGGGTAAAGCCCGAACTGGGGGGCTTGGCTTGTATTAGAAGAGCTTGGTTCATGGTCAATTCGCCACGAAGGCATTGAGAGTCAGGCTGCGACGGAATTCGTCGCTGGTTCCGTAGTTGCCGGTGCCCTGACCGCAGGTCACGGCCACGTTATCGGGTAGTGCGCCAGTCCCGCGCCAGATGATATCGAGAGTGAAGTTGGTGCTGCCGCCACCCGGGGAACTGGAGGCCAGACAGGCGATGGGTTTGATCAGACCCCCCACATTATTGGTGCCCACCTGTACATCGGTGCCGTCCAGCGCCTGCTCGAACTGCCAGGCGTCATACACCGCCAGCTCGGCTGCGGTACATGCCACACCACCACCGCAATCTGGATTGGGTGTGGTCGAACCGTGCAGGCCGCCGCCGAAACCGGTGGCGCCGGCATTCTCATAAGCGACCAGCCCAGCCGGACTGTTGTTTCCGCGAATTCGCTCGAGAAAGCCGTATCCGATCTGAGTCGCGTGGGCGCGCTGCTCTGCGTCCAGATTATTGCGCTTGGCCGAGAGCTGCAGGGCCACGATGGCCAGCGCGCCGATCGCAATCAGCAGGAGCGCAATCAGGACTTCGATCATGGTCACGCCCGATTGCCGGTGGCGACAGTGATTCTGTGTGGACGGGTTCGAAAGCGGAGGCTTGGGATTGAGGCTGTTCATAAGCAGGTTGTCAGCGCGCTGGGCGTGTCGTCGACACGTGCCCGCCCTCCCTGGGCAACGGCAATACGGCGCGAGTGTTTGGCTGTCGCCGCGCCCGCGTCGCGCGAATCACAGAAGAAAACGCTGCCGGCATCGACCAAGAGGCGTCGGTTGAATGGGCGGAATCGGAAGGCGGCCTTGTTCGCTGAAATATCCAGAGTCGCAGTTCGCCCCTGCGCGCGACGTAATACCGGCTCAGCGCCGTTGCGCGCACCATTGGCATCAGTGTCTTCAAATACCAGCCAGCCAGAACCCCATTGCGCTGTCGTGCCGCAAGTGTCTCCTGACACATTGGAGCAAACGCCGATGGTGCGACCGCGTTGGGCTGCCTCGGACTTGGCAAACGTCATATCTGCCAGCAGGTCGTTGACCGCCGAGGCGCGTTGGGAATCCTTGATCAGATTAAAGAAGCTCGGCGCAGCCAAGGCCACCAGAATGCCGATGATGGCAATGGTGATAATCAATTCGATGAGCGTGAAGGCATGGTTTCGGTTCATTAAGCGCGAGCATGAGGCTGTGCAGTCGGCCCGCAGGTCGGTTTGAGGATGAACGGTCACTTCGGACCGATGAACGGAAACGAGTGGCCGTTCGTCCGATTAATTGACGCATTTGTACGGTAATCTCCGGATGGCAGCTTCCTCATGTATGCAAGGTACGCCCTCGAATGGGTCCGGAACAAGCTGGGGGGACGAACGGCGAGTACGGGCTAATTTTTGGTGTGGACATCCAATTTGTTCCTGCTCATGCACTTACCTATAATCCGCGACCCCGCCGGGATAGCTCAGTTGGTAGAGCGGCGCATTCGTAATGCGTAGGTCGCAGGTTCGACTCCTGTTCCCGGCACCAATTCCTACTTGGCCTGTGAGTACCGACTGGCTTCGTTCAGGCTCATGGCTTGGGCGAACCTGCGCGCAGGTTGGGTCGCATTCGCTCCCCGCCCCGAATCGCGACGCGATCCGCGGTCGACTCCTGTTGCCGAACTCATTTTCCTCCGCCGACCATCCTGCAGCGCACGAACGGCAGGGCGACTTGGCGATCACGCTTTTCAATGCGAATTCACCCGTGAGGGCTGGTATTGGCATCCATTAGTCGATCACCCGATAGCTGCTTGAAGCGTGGCAGTGAGCTCTGGCCAATT
>JBFJJV010000179.1:0-5095 GCA_041635265.1 Panacagrimonas sp. | reverse complement strand
GTTCGATCACCGCCAATCTGGGGGACACGCGCACCACGATCACCCATCCCGCCACCACCACCCACGGACGCATAACGCCTGAAGCCAGAGCAGCTGCCGGTATCACGGACAGCTTGCTGCGCATTTCGGTGGGGCTGGAAGATATTGAAGACATCGAGGCGGATCTCGCCCGTGGCCTGAATTGAGCTGGCGGCACTTGAGCCGCTGCGCGCTGCGCTTGAGCCGCGTCTGCCGACCATGAGCGCCGATCTGCTGGCGATCTGGCATGAGGCCGATCCGGCGCGCAAATGTGCGCAACTCGCCGCGCTGGGGAATGGATCTGATAGGCCTGATCTGGCGGCCCTGGCCGCGCAGCCGCTGCTCGGACCGCAGCAGCTCTCGCCCGGCCGACCGCACAAGCCGGTGTTGGTATCGCCGCGTGAAGTACCGCGCCGCGGTCTGGGTACGGATGCGGGTCGCGCCGCCCTGATTCACGCCATTGCCCACATCGAATTCAATGCCATCAATCTGGCCCTGGACGCGGCCCTGCGGTTTTCCGGCATGCCGGAACCTTATTACGCGGACTGGCTCAGCGTGGCGCAGGATGAGGCGCGGCACTTCTCGATGCTGTCCACTCGACTGGGACAGATGGGCTATCAGTACGGCGATTTCCCCGCCCATAACGGCCTGTGGGAAGCTGCAGAAAAAACCGCCGACGATGTGCTGACGCGCATGGCACTGGTGCCGCGTGTGCTCGAAGCCCGGGGTCTGGACGTCACGCCGCAAATGATTCTGCGCTTGCAACAGGTGCGCGATGTCGAGACGGCAGACCTTCTGAAGATCATCCTTCAGGAAGAAGTACGTCATGTGGCGATCGGCACACAATGGTTTGCTCATCTGTGCAGGGCGCGCGGTTTGGATTCGGTCAGCACGTTTCAGCAGCTGATACGCGAACACGGTGTCCGCTTGCAGGGGCCATTCAATATCGAGGCACGCAGCGCCGCCGGCTTCGATCCCGCCGAGTGGAATGCCTGTGGGGATGGTGACGCTGCACTGGAAACCGAATAAGTGCGCAAGGCGCGCGCTGATTCGGCGACGAGTGAATGGCTTATCCCGTGTTCTGCAGTCCCTGGGCGATGCCGTTGACGCTGGCAACCAGCGCACGCAGCAGCGTGGGATCGCTGCTGCCGCCGGCGCGCCATCGCGCCAGCAGATCCAGCTGGATCAGGCTGATCGGATCCACATAGGGATTGCGCCGCTCGATCAGATTGGCCAGCCGGGGTTCGCTGGCGAGCAGGCGATCTTCGCCGCGCAGCTTGAGCACCCAGTGCCGGGTGCGCTCGAACTCGGCATGAATCATCGGGAAAAAATAAGCGTGCAGCTCGGGACCGGCCAGCAGCGAATAGCGCTCGGCGATCTGTAGATCACATTTGGCCAGCACCATGTCGACGTCGTCCAGCATGACGCGGAAAAAGGCCCAGTCCTCGGCCATCTCCATGAGCTGGCGCTCGCCGCCTGGCGTGGACGCAAATTGTTCGAGCGCGCTGCCCAGGCCGTACCAGGAGGTGAGAATGGCGCGGCACTGAGTCCAGGCAAAGACCCAGGGTATCGCGCGCAGGGACTCCACGCCCTGCATGCTGCCGCGACGCGAAGGCCGCGAGCCTAGCGTCATGCTCTCGATCACATCGATCGGTGTGGCGCTACGAAAGTAATCGACGAAACCGGGCGCATCGACCAGCTCGCGATAGGCCGCTCGACTCTGATCCGACAGCGTGACCATGTCCGCGCGCCAGAGCGGCTCACGCGGCTCGGCCAGACGCGGACGCAGACTGGCGCGCAGGCTGGCGCCGGTCATTTGCTCCAGGCTGCGCAGGGCGAGGGCGCGGATGGCGTATTTGCGATGAATGACTTCGCCCTGCTCGGTCACGCGCAGGCAGCCTGCCACCGATCCGCGCGGACTGGACATCAGGGCCGGTCCGATCTTGCCGCCGCCACGGCTGGCCGAGCCGCCACGACCGTGGAAAAAACTGAGCTGGATGCCCAGTGACTGCGCCACCTCGAGCAGTTCGACCTGGGCGCGTTGCAGGGACCAACGCGAAGCCACTGTTCCGCCGTCCTTGGAACTGTCGGAATAGCCGAGCATCACAATCTGCCGATTGCCGCGCGCGCGCACATGGCGTTGATACACCGGGTCAGAGAGCAGGGCGCGCAAAGTTTCCGGCCCCGCGGCCAGATCATCGATCGTCTCGAACAGGGGCGCGATATCCAGCGGCACATGACCCTCGGCATCGCTCAGGCCGCCATGACGTGCCAGCGCCAGCACCGACAGCACGTCGGCCGCGCGCTTGGCCATGCTGATGATGTAGATGCCCACGGCATCCCGGCCGTAATCTTGCAGGGCCTGGGCCAGAGCGGAAAATACATCGCAGCAGCGGACGACGGTGGCATCCGTGCTTTTCTCGAAGGTGCGCTCCTGACCCGCATAGGGGCCGATACGCTCGCTTTGGGTTTTGGCGTCCAGGCCTGCCCATTCGGCATCGCCGATCAATGCGGCGATGGCCTCGGCGTGCACACGGGAGTCCTGTCGGCAATCGAGCCGGGCCAGATGAAAGCCAAAGCTGCGCGCCCGCCAGCCGAGGCGACGCACTGCAAACCAGCCGGCATTGAGCCCCTTGCCCGCGAGCAGGCTGTCGGACACCAGTTGGATGTCGGCGCGAAACTCGTCGGCGTTGGCGTAGGCTCCCTCGGTCTCGCGCAGAATGGCGCGCAGGCGTGCGCGAACCAGACTCAGAAACACCCGGTAGGGCATGTCCGCATGCCGCGGCCGGATCGCTGCGGCGGCCTGCGGCAGCAGCGTACGATAGTGTTCGATACGCCGCATCAGCTCGGCCGGGACATCCACGCGATCGCGGGTCTGCGACAGCAATCGGGCCAGCCCGCCCACTTCTTCAACGTAGCGATCCAGCACCTGTGCACGCTGGGCGCGCATCGCCGCGCGAATGGTGTCGGCGCCCACGGCCGGATTGCCGTCCATGTCGCCGCCGACCCAGGAGGCAAAGCGCAGGATGCGCGGCATCGTGATTTCGCTGCCGTAAGTCTCCTGCACCGCGTGCTCCAGCGCTTCGTAAAAAACCGGAACGATGTTGTAGATCGGCCCGGCCAGATAAAAGCCGACATGCTCGACCTCATCGTGCACGCTGGGTTTCATCGTCGCCGTTTCGCTGGTCTGCCAGGCGGCGGTCAGCGCCATGCGCAAGCGTCCCCAATCCGCCCGGTGTTCTGCCGGTGTCAGCGTCGGATCAAATTCATTGACCAGGCAGCGCACGATTTCCTGCTCTTTTTCCAGAATCGAGCGCCGCACCGCTTCGGTGGGATGGGCCGTGAACACCGGCTCCACATCGAGCCGCCCCAGCCACAGCATCAATTCCCTGAGGCTCACGCCGGAAGCCTTGAGGCGGCGCAAGGTGTCGAGCAGGCTGTCCGGCTGCGGCTTGCTCGCGCTTTGGCGCTGATAGTCGCGCCGCCGCCGGATGCGATGCACGCGCTCGGCAATATTCACCACCTGAAAATAAGTGGAGAAGGCGTGGGTGAGGGCCTCGGCCTGCGGCACCGCGATGCCGCCGAGCAGCTCGGCCAGTTGATCCAGGGAGGTATCCGCTTCGCGGCGCTGCACGGCAGCACGGCGCAGCGCCTCAACCTGATCAAAAAAAGCCGTACCGCCCTGTTCTTTGAGAACCTCGCCCACGGTTGCTCCCAAACGGCGCACGTTCTCGCGCAAGGGGGCATCCGCGCTTTCGCGCTCTGAGTCGGGCTGGTTCGGCAGGCTATTCATGTTTTTTTAAAGGCAGGGCAGGTGCCGTATGCGGCGGGATCATTGCGCTGCAATGCAATGCAATGTGATGTGATGCAATCGGCGTTCTACATTTATTATTTATCTGTTTAGCGATCTATTCCTCACCGCAAACCCATCCATGCGGCACAGGCGCAGAAAGCGCGCATAGATTAACGCAGCTGATCCAGCGGGCTGCGGACACCGCGGCCGCCGCGATTCAGGACATGGGTGTAGATCATCGTCGTGCTGACGTCACTGTGACCGAGTAATTCCTGCACCGTGCGAATGTCATAACCGGCCTCCAGCAGATGCGTGGCAAAGGAATGTCTCAGGGTATGCGGAGAGGCCGGCTTGTGAATCTGCGCATCGCGCAGCGCCTGTTTGAAGTGGCGTTGGATCAGCTTCTCGCTCAGATGATGACGCCGCACTGCACCGGAGACCGGATCGGTCGACAGCGAGCGCGCTGCAAATACATACTGCCAGCCCCATTCCTTGCTCGCATTTGGATACTTGACCGACAAGGCCCCCGGCAGCCAGACATCGACCCGGCCAGCGCTCTGGTCCTGATCGTGCACATTGCGCCGGGCAGCAAGATGCAAACGCAAAGCTGCGACCAAGCGTTCCGGCAAAACCGTGATGCGGTCCCTGCCGCCCTTGCCGTCACGCACGATGATCTCGCGTCGCTCCAGGTCCACATCCTTGACCCGCAAGCGCAAGGCCTCCAGCAGACGGGTGCCGGTGCCATATAGAAAGCGAGCGACCAGAGCGGCGTCCCCGGACATATGCTCCAGCAGCTCCTGCACCTCGGCAGGCTTCAATACCGTGGGCAGGCGAGAAGGCTTTTTGGCGCGAGTGACGTCAGTGAGCCAGGGGACTTCAAGCGCCAATACCTCTTTGTATAAAAACAGCAGCGCAGCCAAAGCCTGATTCTGCGTGCTGGCCGCGACATCACGCGCAACTGCCAGATGAGACAGAAAGGCCTCGAGCTCGGAGCGACCCATATCGCGCGGGTGGCGCTTGTCATTAAAAAGGATAAAGCGTTTAATCCAGTCGACATACGCAATCTCGGTGCGGCGACTGTAGTGTTTTACGCGAATACGATGACGCACCTGGTCGAGCAATTTCTTGGGCGGCGCCCGAAGACGATGAGGCGGCAGCGCTGCCGGGTCCGAGGCATCAGCCTCTGGCGAGCCCGCCTTGCTAGCGGAGGAAACCGGTACAGAATCAGGCGCATGCAGGGATGATGTCGCTTTTGTACCCATCTGCAGACCTCGTCATTCGAAG
>JBFJJV010000178.1:0-5180 GCA_041635265.1 Panacagrimonas sp. | reverse complement strand
GGAAGCCACGTGGAAACGTCACGGTGAATCTGTTCTACAACTATATCAACGACACTGTCTGGGGCAATAACGCCAACCGCAACACCATGAGCCTGATCGACTATGCGAACGAGCTCAATATTCGCGTGGGCTTCCAGTTCTAAACCATTGTTCTTCGCATGAAGTTTTCACCTTGGTGTGAAACTGATTTACCCGCAGGCACTGGTCTCCAGTGCCTGCGGTATCAAAAAGCGCTAAACCCGGGTTTACATATGAGCTGTCGCCAGAATCGCTGGCGACACGCATCTTCATAAATTTGCATTAATTGGTCCTGAGTCATGAAAGAATTAGCCCCCAGCTTCAAACTGGCCAAATGGATAATGGACCGGCGGGCCGCCATTTCCATTTTCTTTTTATTGGTGACGATTGCATTTGGGGCGGGCATATCGCAAGTAGAGATCCGGACGATCTTCAAGGATCTCCTGCCCAAGGACGATCCCTTTGTCCAGGTCTATTACGACCACCCAAATTTCGGCAATCCTTTGACCATGTTCATCATGGTCAAACGCAAAGACGGGGATATCTATCAAGAAGATACCCTGCAGAAAGTATGGGATATGACGCGGGCCGTGGATCTCACCCCGGGAGTTGACCACGATCAGCTCATCTCCATCTCCACTGAGAAATTACGCTACGTTGAAGCGACACCAGAAGGTGTCGATGTGCGTCCACTCATGGGCGATCGCGTGCCCAAGGGCGCGGCTGAAGTCAGAGATTTCAAGCGGCGAGTGGAACAATCGCCCAATGCGCGAACGTTTTACGTTTCGCGTGACGGAACTTCCACCCTCATCCAGGCCACGTTTCAGGATTCTATCGACTACGGCATTGCTTTCGAATACGTCAGCAATTTGCTTGAAAAAGCGCAAGACGAGAATCACTCCCTCTATCTAGCCGGACAGCCGACTCTGACGGGCTGGGTCTACAAGCTGCAGATACAGACCTACAGCATATTTGTCATCACTTTGTCTGCTCTGATGCTGGCTTTGGTCCTGTACATGCGCAATGTCGCAGGCACGGTCACGCCGATCGTCTGTAGTGCCGTAGCGGCAATCTGGGGCTTTGGACTGGTCGGTTGGTTGAAATCACCGATTGAGCCGTTGCTGATGATTGTTCCACTGCTTCTAGTGGCGAGATCATTCTCACATTGCGTCCAGTTTGCCGAGCGCTTCTATGAGATTTACTCTCACATCAAGGACAAACGCAAGGCGGCCGAAATCACCATGGGCGTGATGATGGCGCCTTCGATTCTCGGTGTGGTTACCGACGCCCTAGGCATTATTTTTATCGCGGTCGCGCCGATTCCTGCCATGGAGCGCTTTGCCTTGTTCTGCGGATTCTGGGCTTTCTGCATCATCCCGACTGGCGTCTTCCTGATCTCCATCATGTTGTCCTATCTTCCCGCGCCGATGAACATCGACTCCATGATCTCAACGGACGGCGGCTTTCATGCGGCTCAGAAAAGCCTGCTGGACAAGATCTCCCGGCTGTCCTACGGCAAGCCTGCCAAGTGGACGACGCTCGTGTTCGTGGTGTTTTCCATATTCGCCGTCTTCCTGTCTTTCCAGATTAAGATCGGAAACCCGGTTGAGGGCAGCAATCTGCTGTGGAAGGACTCTGATTTCAATACGGCCGTCCGCGCAATCAATGATGATTTTCCAGGCATGAACACGCTGGAGCTCATCATCGAGGCCAAGAATCCGCAGGATGGATCTAATCGCGTCGCGCTCAGCGCCGAAGCCATGAAGATCCGGTCCGAGCTGCAGGCCTTAGTGGAGTCAGATCCGATCCTGCCGCCCCGCGCTACGCTTTCGTTTTCGGACTATATGGCTGAAGGCAACCGCCTGTTTGCAGGGGGCAATCCTCTGTGGCTGCCTGTTGATCAGAACAAGCGCGCGGCTTATAGCGCCGGGCAGGCGGTCTTGTTTGGATCTACCCCGTTGAATTTCAGTCACGTGATGGACTTCGAAGCCCAGCACTCGACCGTTTCCCTCTGGTACGCCGATAACAAGCAGGAGACGGTCGACGCAGCGTTGGCCAGTGCTCAGCGCGCTGTGGATATCGTAGGGAAGGACCACGAATTATTCACGGTTCGCATGGCCTCAGGGTTCATTGCCTTGCAACAGGCGATGAATGTGGTGGTGCAGCGCTTCCATTGGATCATTCTGGGAATGCTCAATTTCGCCATTTTCGTCGTGACCTGGTACGCCTATCGTTCCCCAGTGGGCGCGCTGATCGTGCTCGTGCCGGTCAACCTCGCCAACTTCGTACTAACGGCGACGATGCACGTACTGGGCATTGGTCTTGATATCAACTCGGTGATGGTCACCGTGCTGGGCGTCGGCGTCGGCATTGATTACGGTATCTACCTCCTGTCTCGAATCTGCGAGGAATACAACGCACAGGGCCAGGATTGGGGCGCCGCAATCACCGCCGCGCTGACCACGACAGGCAAGGCCATCATGTTTACCGCCACCATCATGATCATCGGAATCCTGCCCTGGTACTTCCTGTCCGACCTTAAGTTCATGGCCGATATGGGGCTGCTCTTGGTGGCGATCATGTTGATCAATATGGTGCTTGCACTCGTTCTGCTGCCCTTACTGGTATGGCTGATCAAGCCTGCCTTTGCGGCGCGTGAAGATTTGATGGTCGGGGAGAGCATTGACCTGGACCGATTCATGGCCAGAACGGACGCCACTTAAATTATTGAAGAACGATATCCCCCTGACGCGATGTCCGCGCAGGGGCTGTTCTCCACCGCCGATTGCTGCCGAATCGGACTTGTCGCTGAAAGAGAGTAAGTCTGTCTACCGAAGTCAAAAATTGACCAGGGAGCGGAGAACAAGCGTGGCGCAGCAGATTGCTGAAGGGCTGGGTTTTTGTGCGAGGCATCGAGCGCTCAGAGACTGCATTTTGCGGGAATGAAATCAACCCGAATCTGGTCGCTGAGTGTCGATCAGGAAGCCGGTGTCATCGCGTTGACTGATGACTACCAGGCTAGTCGGTGTTGAGGCTGGGCGTTATTTTGCCGGGACCCTCGGCATGGAGTTGCGGGTGCAGAACCAAGGGGAGGGAATGCGATTATGGATGGCGAGCCCCAGCCGAACGACGGTGATGCCTTTTCTTCGCGTGCTCCGACTGTACGGGCCACCCGCGGCGTCGTGACCGCACAACGACGCCGCTGACCGGAATCCGTATAAGCCCTTGGAAATCTATATCTGGCTAACACTTGGTGCGACGATCCTTCACGCGCTGAGCTTTACCCTCGCCAAGCGTCTCTGGCTGCACAGCGGAAATCCGGTGCAGATCGTGGCCTTCAGCCAGATTGCCTGCGCAGTGCTCGCCCTTCCCGCACTGTTTTGGGTGGGCCTGGAGCCGCTGCGCGAACAGACGCTGGGGATTGTCGGCGTGAGCGCCGGCATCGTGCTCGCACAGTTCGCATTCACTCAGGCCATGCGGACTGGCGATGCCTCATTTGTGGTGGCGGCGATGGGCCTCAAATTGCTGGTGGTCGCGGGATTATCGGCCTGGTGGCTGGATGAGATCTATCGTCCCCTGGTGTACGTGGCCGCGCTGGGCGCGCTGGCCAGCTTGTTTTTGCTATCTGATGGGAAGCCGCCGAAATCCCTGCGAGCGGTATTCTGGGTCCTGGTGACCTGCGCCTTGTTTGGTTCGATCGACGTCACCATCGTTCATCTGCTGCGCGAAGGGCTCTCGGTGCCGGCCTTGGTCGTCTATGTGCTGGTCGGTCCGAGTCTGATGATGCTGCCATTGCTGTTGCTGCGAGCCGCGCGAAAATGGAGAGTCGACATGCCATTTGGTCGCGACCTTTCGATTTATGCGGTGACTCAGGTGGCCGGACTGGTTCTTCTGATGCTCGCCTTCTCATTGTCGGGGAAAGTGACCATCGTCAATATTGTGCAGACCTCACGAGCGCTGTGGGTACTGCCGGTAGTCTACGTGCTCAGTGCCTGGGGTTTGACCGGTCTGGAAACCCTGACGGGCAGACAATATCGCTGGCGTCTGGCCGGTGGTGCGCTGATGGTATTGTCCCTTTCAGCCGTGATTCTTGCAAAACCATAAGAAATAATCAGGAGAGTTAGATGAGTATGATCGATGTGACCGAGGTGATTGATCGACGCCCGCTCAGCGGACTGCAAATGCTGGTGCTGATCCTTGCGGGCTGTACGATCGTCCTCGACGGCATCGATATTCAGGCGATTGCCTTTGCGGCCCCGGCGATTGCGAGCGAGCTCAGTCTGGATCGTGCGAGTCTGGGACCAGTGTTTTCGATCGGCCTCGTGGGAATGGCACTTGGCTCGATGCTGATGGGGCCGGTGGCGGATCGTTACGGGCGTCGAGTCGCGGTCTTGCTCAGCGTCACGACATTCGGCGCGTTTACCTTTCTGACGGCGTTTTCCAGCAGTCTCAACGAGGTCCTCGCCTATCGCTTTTTTACCGGGCTTGGTCTGGGCGGCACCCTGCCGAGTCTGGTCGTTCTGGTGGGCGAGTACGCGCCGAGAAGGATGCGTGCGCTCTGTGCTGGTGCGGTCCTGGCAGGCGTTCCGGCCGGGGGACTGATTGGCGGTCTGCTTGCCACATGGGCGATACCAACCTTTGGCTGGCCTTCTATTTTTTATATCGGTGGCGGCCTGCCTCTGCTGATGCTCCCCATTCTCTGGCTCAAGCTTCCCGAGTCGATCGGCTTTATGGTCCGGCGCGGCGCATCCGATTCAGTCAAGGTGCGTGACATCATGCAGAAAATAGACCCGCAGGGTGCTTATGGCCCTGACGTTGAATTCGCACAGACGGCGGGCGAGGCTGCTACGTCCCGGTCCGTGCCCTTCGGCAAGTTGTTCCGGGATGGAATGGCGCGCAATACGCTTCTGCTGTGGACGGCGTTTTTCACTAACTTGATGGCGATCTATTTTCTCTTTTCCTGGATTCCGACCTTGCTGGTGGCGACGGGCTATACCATTGCCGAGGCCACTACGGCTTCGATCATTTTCAATTTTGGCGGTCTGTTCGGACTGTTGGGAATGGGATGGATCGTGAACCGCCTCGAGGGTGCGATCAAAGTCGTGATCGCGCTTGCCTTGCTGATCGGCGCCATCCACGTTGCTCTGGTCGGTGCTCTGGCG
>JBFJJV010000177.1:0-5300 GCA_041635265.1 Panacagrimonas sp. | reverse complement strand
CTTGACCTCGCGCCCTGCCCCGCTGATACCGGATTTACAGTCGGCGATGATGCTGCTGGTTTCGATGGCGTCCATCTCGAGTAGGGGCATCAGGCCCAGCTGAACGGCAGTGGGGTAACAGCCGGGACAGGCCACCAGACGAGCCTGGGCCACACCGAAGCGGTCATATTCGGGCAAGCCATAGACCGCTTCTTCGAGCAGATCGAAGGCCGTATGCGGCTGCTTGTACCAGCGCTGGAACACCTTTCGATCCTTGATCCGAAAATCAGCGGACAAATCTATGACGCGCACGCCGCGATCAATCAGCTGCGGCGCCATCTGCATGCAGGTTCCATGCGGTGTAGCAAAGAAAACGGCTTCGCACTGTGAAAGACGATCAATTTCCGGAGATTCGAAAACCGCGTCGGTGTACCCGCGCAAATGAGGAAATACTTCGTCGGCACGACGGCCGGACTCCTGCCTTGAGGTCAGGACCTCAAGTTGAATGCCGCTGTGCATGGACAGCATGCGCAGCAATTCGGAACCGGTGTAGCCGGTGCCACCAACAATGCCAACCTTGGTCATGAGTGTTTCGCTTATCTTCCAGACGATCTTGCAGGGACTTGAACCTGGGGACACATGCTGACGAAATCAGAAATCGATCGAATTCCCGCAACTCTCGATGCCAATTTATTCAGCCTGCCCCTAATGGTCGGCTATTCTAACGGTTCACCAAACTCGTCCTTCTTAAATTCAATGCTGCTCTGGCTCAAAGCGTTTCACATTATCGCCATGGTCACCTGGTTTGCCGGCCTGTTCTATCTGCCACGCTTGTTCGTCTATCACGTGGATGTGAGCACCGATGCTGAGCAGGCGCGATTCGTCACCATGGAAAAGCGCCTGTACTTCATGATGAGCATCGGCATGATTCTGACCTGGGGACTGGGTATCTGGCTGCTGACCCTGTTCCCCGGCTATATGAGCCAGGGCTGGATGCATGCCAAACTGGCGCTGGTTCTGGCGCTGAGCGGCTATCAGGGCTGGCTGAAGTCCAATCTGCGAAAATTCGCCAACGGGGCGAACCAACGATCGTCCACGTTCTGGCGCTGGGCCAATGAATTTCCCACCGTGATCCTGCTGGCAGTGGTGATACTGGTCGTTATCAAACCATTCTGAGAACGGCACCTTTTAGATCATTAGATTATCAGGCGCCCTGGAGCTCTCCGCTCGCTGACTGCACATAGTTCTGCAGGCCCATACGCTCAATCAGGCCAAGCTGCTCTTCGATCCAGTCGATGTGTGCTTCTTCACTCTCCTGGATACCGACCAGCAAGTCACGGGTCACGTAATCACGCACAGACTCGCAGTGGGTGATGGCGTCTTTGTACATGGGGTGCGCCTCCAGTTCCCGCTTGAGGTCACACTCGAGAATTTCCTTGACGTCCTCACCGATATAGAGCTTTCCAAGATCCTGCAGATTGGGCAGTCCTTCCAGAAACAAAATACGCGCGATGAGCTTGTCCGCATGCTTCATCTCGTCGATGGACTCATCGTATTCGTGCTTGCCCAGCGCCCGCATGCCCCAGTTATCCAGCATCCGGGCGTGCAAAAAATACTGATTGATGGAGCTCAGCTCGTTCTTCAGTGCCAGATTCAAAAATTCAATGACTTTGTCGTCGCCGCGCATGCTCTTGCTCCATTTAAGAAGCGCACATTGTACAGGCGAACCGTGCCGCGGTCCATTATAACTATCTGATGTATATGGTTTTTGTATTGCTTTTACGTCTGATTCTCAGACGCGTCCGGCAGCTGCCAACGCAACATCGGGAGCCGCAGTGCCGGTCACTTCCTTGAGTGGCACGGCTTAAGCGCGGCTTCTTAAATACCCGCCGGGGCCATTGCGTTCGAAACCAGATCTGCAAGCTTCACCGGCCTAGCGCTCAGCGCCTCACCCAGAACTTGGCGCGCATGCGGCACGCAGACGCCGCAGCAGGTACCCAAACCAGTCTGGGCGCTGATCTCGCGCACGCTGCTGAGACCTTCATCCGCCATACGACGGATCGACTTGTCAGAGACAGCTTTGCAAACGCAAACGATCATGTTTAGGACCGTAAGCGTAATGCGAATGATTGTCAACAAGAATTACAATTTGGATTTCGCCACTCTCTGCAAACCAGCGCCCCCTCCCAAGGGGGGATTCACTCCGAAGCCGAATCGGCAAAATCCTTCAACAAAAAGATGCCTGCTACTGAGGGGAAATGCCGGCAATAGGGGCGAGTTCTGTCAGTGCAGCCTCATAGACGCCGCGCTTGAAATCCACCACCTCTGTGAGCGGATGCCACCAGTCAACCCAGCGCCAACCATCGAATTCTGGCTGATCACTGCCATCGAGCCGCACTCGGCTTTCAGGCGCAAGCAAGCGCAGGGCGAACCATTTCTGGCGCTGTCCAATGCACAGCCGACCGTGACGCCGATGCCGCAGGTACTGGCGCGGGAGGCGATAGCTGAGCCAACTGGCCGTGCAACCCATGATCTCCACATCATCCATGGTCAGGCCGAGTTCTTCCTCGAGTTCTCGCGCCATGGCCACCTCGGGACTCTCACCTGGCTGGATGCCGCCCTGAGCAAACTGCCAGGCATCCTGGCGCACGCGCTTTGCCCATAAGACCTCACCCGCGGCGTTGGCCACGATAATGCCGACATTCGGGCGATAGCCGTCCTTATCAATCATGAGCGAGTTGCGGCACTGTCTGAAACGATGGGTTCATGCGCGTGATTGTGCACTCACATTTACTCAGGTCAACGGGACTGGAATCTTGGGCCGAGAACAACGACACTGCGCGCCGCATGCGATTAGCCATATTTGACCTTGATAACACCTTGCTCGACGGAGATAGCGATTATCTCTGGGGCGTCTTTCTGGTTGAGCAGGGCCGCGTGGACAGCGCTGAATTCGAGCACAAGAACCTAGCCTTTTACGAGCAATATCAGGCAGGAACGCTGGATATCGAAGAATTTGCGCAATTCTCGATGAAGCCATTGGCAAGCCATCGCATTGAGGATCTGCACCGCTGGCGCAAGCAGTTCATCGCGGAAAAAATCGTTCCGAATATCGCGACCCTGGCCCCCGCCCTGCTGGAAAAGCACCGAACACAGGGTGACGAACTGCTGATCATGACGGCAACCAATCGCTTCATCACCGCGCCCATCGCGCAATTGCTCGGGGTAGAGCAACTCATCGCCACCGATCCGGAAATGATCGATGGCCGCTATACGGGCAGGCTTTCAGGCACCCCGAATTTCCGCGAAGGCAAGGTAAAACGGCTGGATCAATGGTTAGCGCAACGCGGAGAGCGCAGTCCACACATCACTTTTTACAGCGATTCACATAACGACCTGCCGCTACTCGAGCGTGCGGACCTGGCGATCGCCGTCAGCCCTGACGACATACTCAAAGCGGAAGCTGAGCGCCGTGGCTGGCCAATCATCAGCCTCAGCGGACCGCCGATATCGATTGAAGCTCCCTGAGTCTGGATTCCAGGCTGTGCATTAGTACTTCGCCAGCCAGGCATCGACTTTCGGCCGCAGGCCCTTGAATTCCTCCAGCGCGTCTTCGCCCTGCTGGCGCGTTTCATATCGGCCGATACCCACTCTGAAACCCTGCTTGTCGCCCGAATAATATTGCCGCACTTCAGCCTCCATGCCGAGTTCGCGCAAACGCGTCTCGGCCCGCTTTGCACCCATCTCGTCTGGCATGGAGGCGAGCACGATGGTCCAGCGACGGCCGTCGTCCACTTCACTATCGGCCGCGTCTAATTCGGAAACGGCCACGTTGACTGCGGTCCGAATAGCGTCGGTATCCGTAGGGACTACAGGCACTGATGGCCGCGGAATCACATTGCTTGGAACCTGCTCGCCCTGGCCTGCCTCGGCACGCAGCGAGGCCTCCTGCTCTGCTGGAAACTCGGGTGCGGATACAGGCTCGGCCAGGCTGATGCCCATGGATGCCAGTGAAGGCGCCGTCAACAAGGGGCGTGGTGCGGCTAAAACTTCAGGTTCGACCATTGGCTCCGCCTCGCGCTCGCTAACGGCCGCTGCTTGGGCAACATCGGCAACAAGCGCTTCTTCCGGCACCGCCGGGACAGCTTCCTCAACTGGGTCCGCTACCATGGTCGGCACTTGCTCAGCCACTGCCTCCAACTCCTCGACGTCAGCGACAGGCCCAGCGATTCGCACTTCCGCAGAAGCCAGCTGCGGCGCCCTGGGAGCTGGCACTGGAGTCGCCGGAAGCGCAGCCGGTATTGCTTCAGCCTCGGCCGGGGCCTGAGGCGCCTGCTCTGGCTCAGCGATCGGCGCCGGTATTGGGGTGGGCATTGGACTTGCGATCGGATCGGGCCGCTTCGCCACCACCGCAAGCTCTGCCGGTGGGTTTCCTTCCGCCGGGGCGTCGCCGTCTTTTCTAACGATCATGGTCGACGAGGCGCGCGGGACATAGGTCAGCGAAATACGCTTCCTGAGTTCTTCCTCGTGCACCAGATCCCATTGGCGAATCTGTCCTTCCTGCGTCACACACTGGTTCGGCGTGTCGAGCTGGAGCGGGCGCTCGCCGACACGGAAATTGACGACGCCAGAGACCAGACAAATCTGCGCCGTCTCTGGCGTTTTCTCCGCCCAGATTTTGGCATCGGCAATGCGCGCCCTGAGTTCACCGACGCTCAGACGGATATCACGTGACGGGGCATCGTTGCGCTTTCGAGAATCCACGTGCAGCGTGCCGCTGGTCAGGGCAGCCTGGAGAATGCCCGATTCAACACTGTGCAGAAGAAGCGCTGAAGGACCGCCGATACTCAGCGTCGGCTCATCATTGACGGAAAATTCTGCGCGTCCGTCTGAGCCGCTGAAAATAGTTGTCCCTGATTGCAGTCCAACTTTGCCCGGCACATCGGAGATGTCGTTGCCACGAAGCTGCTTGACGTCGCCGGTCTGATGATTGAGCTTGACCGGAAGTGTCGCTGCCCTCAGCGGCGGCGAAAGCAATGCCCCGACAAGCGCCACGATCGCAAGGAAGCTACCCGTCTGAATCATTTGCATAGAACCCTAATTGCCAATAGTGGATCAATGTCGATGACGGTAAGCGGTAGGCTTGTGCTTGGCAATACATGGGCACCCATTTTGCGGTGGCCGGTGATAGCATCGGCGCCAACTTGGCCGCTGACTACAACGCCCGAACACAATGAAACTTGCACTCAGAAACCCTGACCGCGGATGAGCGGCGTTGTCGTGGTCGACCGGCGCTCGGACTGGCCCTTACAAATTTCCGG
>JBFJJV010000176.1:0-5486 GCA_041635265.1 Panacagrimonas sp. | reverse complement strand
CGCGCAGCCAGCTCCAGTTGTTCCTGGGTGGGCGGCTCAGGTGTCGGCGGTTTTTCGAGTTTGGGAGCGGGCTCTTTCTTTTCAGGCTCGACCATTTTCTCTTCAGGTTCAGGTTCGGGTTCCGGCTCTTCCTCTTCGCTCGGCTTGGGTTCTTCGACCTCTTCAGCGATCACCGCATCAGGCAGGATGTTGACGTAGGTGGTATCCACGGTATCGCCGCCGCCCTCCTGCACGCCAAGCAGATCAAGAAATGGAATGAGTACGGCGAGAATGATGTACGGCAGCAGAAGTACAGTCAGAACTCGTTTGAAGCGCCGGTCCGCCCTTTGGGTGAAATCATGGCCTTCGGCAGAAAGTACGAACAAACTCACGACTCGCCTGCTCCTTCCTTCTCGATAACAGCGAGCGCAATTTTTGCGAAGCGGGCATCGCTACAAGTTGCCATGACCTTTTTCAGGACATGAAAGGGGATGGATTTGTCAGCCATGATGTTCACGTCACCGCGGGTCACGTCCGCCGGGCCGCCACCCTTGACCTGCATCAGCTCTTTTTCGTTGAGCTTGTACTTGAGATCGGGGAGCACATTCACGGTGGATGCCATTGCATCTGCGGTCAGCATGACCCGCTGGTTGTCGACGATGATGTCTTGATTGGTCACGAGGATGAGAACCGTTTGTACTGGTTGTTCCTGTGCGATGGACTCTGGCAGGCGAAGTGCTTTCGGGCTCGGCAGAATTTCCACTACCAGTGCGTTTACCAGCAGGTACAGCACCAGGATCGCGAAGATATCGATGAGCGAGACGACATTGAGTTCGCCCTCGCGGGACCTCATGCGTATTTCACGCAGGATTTTTCGCGTGCGGCGTGATGATCCGGCGTTCATGGTGCAGCGACCTCCGATGCTTCCAGCTTTCTCGCTTCGCCGACGGAAATTCGTGGAAACATTTCTCTGGGCAGACCGCTGTCCCGGGCCTCAGCCGGTGTCAGGCGCACCGTGTCCATGATCTTCACAATTTGCTCATAGGCAATATCAGCTTCGATCATCAGGGTGATGGTCTGTTCGGCTGGTTTGGCTTGCTTGATCTGAACCAGCAAATCCGCCAGAGCGGAGTAATTGTAGCCAAACGGGGTGCTCGGAATATTGCGGACTGCACCGTTGCTGTCGGCAATTTCAATAACGCCATTGCGCACCGTGGCGGTTAGCTGTAGTGGCTGCTCTTCGGGGACAGGGCTGTTATCCGGAGACGGTAGGGTCAAATTGATGACGTTCAGACGTGATGCCGCCACGGAGGCGCTGGCCAGGAGGAAGAAGACCAGCACCGCGAACACATCGATCATGGGGATGATATTCACCGACACCGTGCGCGGTCCTGCTCTATGCATCCGCTTGAGACGCCGTTGGCGTCGAGTCATTTTCATAATAGGGCGCTTATCTGCTCAGGCGATCGTGGTGATATCGTGCAGCCTTATTAGCCGCGGCGACCACAGACAGTGCTGACAAATCGTGCGCACACCGCTTCCAGCCCATCGACCAGTGAAGTTGTGCGGGCCTGCAGATAGGCGTGCAACATCAGGCTGGGAATGGCGACCAGCAAGCCAAAAGCTGTACAGCTCATGGCCTCGGAGATGCCCGCAGAAAGCATGTCCGCTTTTTCTGCCGGGTCCGCATTGCCCAAGGCGGCAAACGCAGTGATCAGACCGATCACCGTGCCCAGCAGCCCGAGCAAGACAGCTAGATTGGAGAAGGTGGCGAGGTAGTGCGTGCGCTTTTCGATGGCGGGAAGGACTTCCATCAGGCCCTCGTCAGTCGCGATTTCGACCTCACTTCGCGTGGGGTCCATGCGTGACTGGCTGATTCCGTTACTGAGAATGCGGCCAATGGCTGTCTCTGAATCCTTGACCAGGTCTTCGGCAGCCGCCAGTTCTCCTCCAGAGATCATGGGCATCACTTCGTCCCATATTGCAGAATTTTCATTCTCTGTTCGACGGAGGAACAAAAAGCGTTCGACCGAAATGGCAATGGTGGCCACCAGCACAAGGGCGATGGGGTACATGAACAGGCCGCCGTTCTGGAAGAAGGTGACTACGGCTGTAAAGAAGTCCATGGGGTCTCTCGGTTAGCGATGAATTAAAAAAATAATAGGAAGAGCGGAATGAAATTAGCTCAGGGTTTTGCTGTCGGCACTGGTGCTGTCTTAACTCTGGCGGCATCACTTAGCGCCTTGTGATACTCGACTTGACGCGCAAACACCACGCGGTCAATCGGCTCCATGTCGACGTCGAGCAATCTTGGTGGGCGGTCAATGTTCTGTTGGGAAAATGCATTACGCCACGGTGTGATGTATAGACCGATCGGCGACTCACGCTCGCCTACGATCGTCGTGCCAGAATCCTTGACCAGGCTCTGCCGCGCTGCCGAGTCTAATGCAGGTTGTTCCTTTCCTTCAGGCGGGAGGCGTTCCCCTTGTGCAAATGCGTACAGGGGCAAGACGAGAGCCAGGGCAAAAAAGTTTCGCATCACTTGGCCTCCTCATTTGAATCCGTGGATTCAGCGGGCGAGTTCTTAACTGCAAGTCTTGCTTCGAGTTCCGCGATCCAGGGCAGAACGCGCAGATCGTCTTCTCCAGCGGCGTTGCGATATCGGCGGTATGCAGCGATCGCCGCTTCAGGTTGATTCATGGATTGCTCGAGGAGAAGTCCAAGATTGATGAGTGCAGCGGCATAGTCAGGTTTGACCTCGATGGCTTTTTCGAAGCTTTGCCTGGCGCGCTCGTAGTTGCCGATCTTGCGGTTGAGAATGCCGATCCAGTTGAACGCCGAGGCATTGCTACCGTCAGCACTGGCGGCGCGAGTGAAGGCCTGAATTGCCGCGTCATCACGGTTGGTCTTCGCAAATATGATGCCAAGATTTGTATGCGGGCCAGTGGCATCTGGAAATTCCTGAGCCAGCACGATAAACGCGGCCTCTGCCTCCGCCATCTTGCGCTGCTTCATGAGCGTCAGTGCTTCAGCAAAGCGTTCCTCAGGGTCCTTTTGGGGCTCAGCTTCAGGGAGGTCTGGTTCAGTTTGCTCGCTTTCTTGGACAGCTGGCGCGGCTGGGAGACTATCCGGTTGGGTCTGTTTGCCGGCGCAGGCAAGCAGCGCCAGTCCAGTCAGACTGGCGAGAAGGGCCTGCCTGAGTTGAGCCAATATCTTGTAGTTAGCGGAGGGACTCATAGGTCTCCTCGCGCTGTTCGCGCTTTTCATATTGTGCAGGCGAGAGTTTAAGCAACGATTCGGCGCTGCGTTTGACCCACTTGTCGTAACGACCGCTGAGAATTCGGCGCAGATTGACCTCATGCGTCTCGATCGTCTTTTCTTCAAACGGATAGGCCTGCTCTTCGAGTAAGAGATTGTATTGCTCGAGTTCAAGCGCATTCAGACCGGGGGGGCGAGCCGAATCCATCAGCGCCGAGCCAAAGTCCTGATACAGACCGGCGATCTCATAGGTCGCCGCGGTGGTGGTTTCGGCAAATCCATATTCGGCGGCTCGGTTCAGGGCACCGATTGCGCTCTGCATGGCCTCTTTCTTGCCCTTGACCGAAACTTCCAGAGGCGCGGTCAAGCGTAGTTTCTTCGCGTCAGCGGCCTCCATGATTCCCAGCGACAGACTCGCTTTGGCCGCCAAGCTTCGAGAAGCATCCGTTCGTTCGTTGCCGGCGCTCTGATCGGCTCTCACGATGGCTTCAAGCCAGCGTTTCTGGCCGGCCACATCACCGCGGGCGGTGGACAACTCCATCAGACGCTTGCGCGCCTCCATCGAGCGATCCAGCGGACGCGGGAATCTGGTGACATAGGATTCAAACGTGCGATAACTGTCGGCACTGAGTTTGGCTTCGTCATACAGCTTGGCTGCTTGCCACGCTGCATCCTGACGCACTTGCGGGGACTC
Source organism: Panacagrimonas sp. (assembly GCA_041635265.1). Lineage (GTDB taxonomy): Bacteria > Pseudomonadota > Gammaproteobacteria > Nevskiales > Nevskiaceae > Panacagrimonas. Next base: position 1,555 of record JBFJJV010000176.1, on the reverse strand, counting down.
GCTCGCTCGGGCGGTAATGCGTTCGTAGACCTTTGCCGCCGGTGCTGGCTTGCCATCGGATTCATAGGCGAGCGCCAGTTTCTTGTCGACGTCGGCTTGCAGTTTATTCTCGGGGAAGCGGCTGCGGAATGATTCCAGAACCCGTGTCGCTGCGGGCCAGTCTTCGAGCACTACCAGACTTGAGGCGGCGTCGTAGTCGGCGTTGGCGCGAATACTGGCATTCGGCGTCACTTTGCCCACGCGCAGGAAATATTCCACTGCTGTTGGAAGGTCATCTGCATCACGTGCAGCTTCGCCTTGGCGGTAGATGCTCGCTGCCAGTCGCTCAATGACTTCTCCGCGTTCCTTGGCATCGGCCGGAATCAGTTTGAGTTCCTCGGCGTAAGCCTGCTCGGCAGCTGCGTAATTTTTCAGTTCGAATTGCGATTCGGAGGTCACGCTCCAGGCATTGCGGCGCAATATTTCAGGAGCCTGCTTGTCGTCTTTGAGGACGCGTGCAGCAACTTCAATCGCCTCTTCAAGATTTTTCATCTCGAACAGGTTCTGCGCGGCCTCACTCAGCACCGGTAACTTCGAGGGGTGCTGCGGGAAGCTGTCCGCAAGCTTCAAGCCAGAATCCACGGCGATTCGCAGTGCCGCATTGCGTTCTGTGGGCGCGACGTTGCCAGCATGTTTTTCATAGGCCTGAAACGCAGCCATAGCGGCTTCTCCAGACTTATCGTGTGCCGGCATGGCATAGGCCGTCGCGGTGTACTGATCAGCCGCTTCCAGCGTCTTGCCGCCGTCGAGCAGAGCATCACCGAGCAGATAGCTGATTTCTGCGGCCTTCGGGTCTTGTGGGAACACTTCAAGGATGCGCTTGTACCAGCGTGCCGCGACGAGATACTGCTGGGCATTCTTCTTCGGATCAGCCTGTGCCTGTGCGTGATTGAGCTTGGCAAGATCGTCCATGTGACCACGCAGAGCGGCCAGGACGTCCGCTGAGGGACTCAGCCCATCCCAGTAAGACGCGTCAGGGTCGTAGCTGGTGGCATACCGTTCTTTTTCCTTGATCACCAGATCGCCAAAGCCGCCCTGGGTGTAAGCACTGATGACCGAGGTCTGGAAATCAGGGGCCAGCTTGTGTTTCGGATATCGTTTGGTGAAAGCCATGAATGCTTGGGCGGCATCGGTATATCGCTGTTTCTCAAGCAGCTTGTGTCCGAGCGCGTTGTAGATCAGCGGATAGAAGCGCGGATCGCCGTTCTTTTGGAAATGCTCATTGACTGCTTCGCCGCCGCCTATGGCTGCGAATGAAAGTGATACAACGCGCAGAGAATCCTGCGCCAGATCGCCCTTGCCGCGAGCGACTTGTTTGAGCGCTTCTTCCATTTCCAGTGGAACGGGATCCGGCAACTCGCGTTCCAGCACATCGAAGAAAGTGGCGATCGCATCGTCATACTTGGACTGGCGATATTGCGACCAGCCCAGCATATATTGCGCAGTCTCAAAAAACGGCGTGCGGTCCTGGTAATCCATGACTTTGCTGAACTGCTCTTCGGCTTCGCCATATTTG
>JBFJJV010000175.1:0-5489 GCA_041635265.1 Panacagrimonas sp. | reverse complement strand
TTCATGACCGCAAGGATGTCCTCGTTGTCGAGCACGCCAGGTCCGGTGATCTCCTCGCGGCGCAGACGGCGGTTGAACTTCATACGACCGACTGAGGACAGATCGTATTTTTCGGGCGCAAAGAACATGCCCGTAAACAGCGTTTCAGCGGCGTCCTTGGTCGGCGGCTCGCCAGGGCGCATCATGCGATAAATCTCAACCAGGGCCTCGAGGCGATTGGTGCTCGGGTCAATATTCAGCGTGGTCGAGATGTAGGGTCCTTTGTCCACTTCATTGAAGTAGAGCGTTGGCAGCTCGGTGATCCCGGCTTCGCGGAACTTGGGCAGATCGGCTTCGGTGATCTCAGAGTTGGCGTAGGCAACTACTTCGCCACTCTCTTCGTTGATCAGGTTGCGGGCCAGAATACGGCCTTCGATATAAGTATCTGGCACCTCCAGATGCTTGATCTCTGCATCCCTGATCTGCTTGACGTGCCGGGCAGTAATCGGGCGGCCGGCTTCCACGATGAGCTTGCTGCCAGCCATGATGTCGAACTGCGCTTTTTCGCCGCGCAGCCGTTCGGGCACCAGTTCCATGACCGCACCTTCGTCCTGCAAGACGAAGTTGGTGTTTTCGTGGAACATCTCCAGCATCTGCTCGTTGTCGTAGCCGAGCGCGCGCAAAAGAATGGTCGCCGGGAGCTTTCGTCGACGATCAATACGGACAAACAGGTTGTCTTTGGGGTCAAATTCGAAGTCCAGCCAGGAACCACGATACGGGATAATCCGGGCGCTGTAGAGCAGCTTGCCCGAGCTGTGCGTCTTGCCCTTGTCGTGATCAAAGAACACGCCCGGCGAACGATGCAACTGAGACACCACAACGCGCTCAGTGCCGTTGATGATAAAGGTGCCGTAATCCGTCATCAGCGGCATTTCACCGAGATAGACTTCCTGCTCGCGAACTTCCTTGATCTTCTTCTCTTTAGACTCGCGATCAAAAATGACCAGTTTCACGGTCACTTTGAGCGGAGCGGCATAAGTCAGACCACGAACGCGGCACTCGGTTTCTTCAAACACGGGTTCGTCGAGCCGATACTTGACGAACTCCAGCGCGGCGGCACCGTTGTACGACACCATTGGAAACACAGATTTGAACGCGGCCTGCAGGCCGGCGTCCTTACGCTTGCCATGCGGGGTTTCGTCCTGCAGATAGGCGCGGTAGGAGTCGATCTGTGTGGCGAGCAGATAGGGAATTTCGCGCGTTTCAGGCAGTTTGCTGAAATCCTTGCGGATGCGCTTTTTCTCAGTGAACGAATACGACATTCGTGACCTCGGTGGTAAAGCTTGGGAGCTGGGAATAGAAATTTGATCTGGAGTCAGTCGATAAATCTATCGATCTTCCGAATCCGATTTCTATTCCCCGACCCCGGAATAGACAGCGCCGAACCGGAGAGCAGCAATGCTCTCCGGCCGGCGGAACCTCTTTGCAGCAATGGACGACAAGTAATGAAACTTACTTGACGTCGACTTTGGCGCCGGCTTCTTCGAGCTTGGCCTTCATTGCAGCTGCGTCTTCTTTGCTGACGCCTTCTTTCAAGTCTTTCGGTGCGGCTTCGACCAGATCCTTGGCTTCTTTCAGGCCCAGGCCGGTGATTTCGCGAACAGCCTTGATGACGTTGACCTTCTTATCGCCAAAGGACGTCAGTACGACGGTGAACTCGGTCTGCTCTTCGGCCGGGCCGGCGGCGGCACCGGCGGCAGCCGGACCAGCGGCAACAGCCGCAGCGGCGGCAGAAACGCCGAACTTCTCTTCCATCATGCTGACCAGTTCAACGATGTCCATGACGGACTTCTCGGCGATTGCGTCAAGAATTTCTTGATTGCTGAGTGACATTTGATTTACTCCAAATAAAACGATTTACGTGTGATTGCGAATGCTGAATGCGTTTGTCTTGCGAAGTACGTCTTACGCAGCTTCCTGCATGGAATCGGCGACGGCCTTGACCGTGCGCACGAACTTTGCAGTCGGCTCGTTGACAGTGCGCACGAACTGAGTGATCGGTGCCTTCATGACGCCCATGAGCATGGCCAAAGCCTGCTCCTTGGTCGGCAAAGCGGCGAGACGATCGATATCAGCGGCCCCGTATAAGGTGCCACCGACGGCAACCGCCGTGACCTTCAGTTCGTCGTTGTCCTTGGCGAAATCCTTGATGACTCGACCAACAGAACCGGGATCTTCCAGAGAAAACCCAAGAACCACCGGCCCAATCAGCGCAGGATCAAGGCACTCAAACTCAGTGCCTTCCACAGCCCGCTTTGCCAACGAGTTCTTGATCACGTGCAGGTAAATCCCGTTTTCACGGGCTTGTGCACGCAGAACATCGAACTTGCCAGCGCTCAGGCCGCGGTATTCGGCAGCTATAGCCGAATGCGCTTTGGACGCAACTTCATTGACTTCCGCAACCAGGGCCTTCTTGTCATTCAATCTTAAAGCCATACAAATTTGCTCCTGGTGCTACTGTTGACGAACAAACCAACTCGGATCTTTGAGTTGATCTACCTCACGGTTTCGCCGACAGCAAATCAAACCTCAATCAGCTTTCGGTTTCACCGTCTGCGTATGCGGCAAGTTGCTGCCTTTAATCTGCTACGAGAGAACCCGCAGCCTCACATACGGTCTTCGACGATGCGGCGCTCCACAAATCCGAAGCGCCACATATCAAAACTTTTCCTTACTTACCCTTAGTCCGGCAATGAGCCCACGTCGACACGGATGCCTGGGCCCATCGTCGTTGAGAGAGTGATTTTCTTAAGGTAAACGCCCTTTGACGTGGCCGGCTTATGTTTGCGGATGTCCCGCATCACTGCCAGCATGTTGTCCAGAATTTTTTCCTTGTCGAAATCGGCGGCGCCGATAGAGCAATGCAGGATGCCCGCCTTGTCCGTGCGGAACTTCGCCATACCGGCCTTCGCGTTCCTGACTGCAGTGGCGACATCCGGCGTCACGGTGCCGGTCTTGGGGTTCGGCATCAGGCCGCGGGGTCCGAGCAACTGGCCCAACTGCCCGACGACGCGCATGGCATCGGGGCTTGCAATGACCACCTGATAACTCATGTCGCCATCTTTCATCTTGGCGGCGAGGTCATCCATACCAACGGCATCGGCTCCAGCAGCAAGGGCCTCATCTGCCTTGGCACCCTGAGTGAATACGGCAACTCGTACGCTCTTGCCGTTGCCGTGTGGCAGCACGGTCGAGCCGCGCACGTTCTGGTCAGACTTCTTGGCATCGATTCCAAGGTTGACCGCCATGTCGACGGACTCCCTGAACTTGGCCGTGGCCACGTCCTTGATCAGATCCAAGGCCTGATCCAGCGGATAGAGCTTTCCCTCCTGGACCTTGCTTGCCATGGCTTTCTGGCGTTTGCTCAATTTGACGTTCTGGCTCATGTTTAGATCACTCCTTCGACGTCAACACCCATGGCGCGGGCACTGCCGGCTACGATTCTGACGGCAGCGTCCATATCGGCGGCATTGAGGTCAGCCATCTTGATTTTGGCGATCTCTTCGAGTTGGGCTCGGTTAATGGCGCCCACCTTGACCGTGTTCGGCGTTTTGGAGCCGGAGGTGATGCCCACGGCCTTCTTGATCAGATAGGACGCCGGCGGCGTCTTCATCACAAAGTTGAAACTCTTGTCGGTATAAACCGTGATCACGACCGGAATTGGCATGCCCGGCTCGGACTTCTGCGTGGCCGCATTGAACTCCTTGCAGAAACCCATGATGTTGACGCCTTGCTGACCCAAGGCGGGACCAATAGGCGGCGACGGATTGGCCTTGCCGGCCGGTATCTGCAACTTGATGTAGCCCTTTACTTTCTTGGCCATTTATCTAACTCCTGTTGGGTACAAGCGCCTCTCGGCTCCCCGGTTGAACATCTATATTCTGGCGGTACCGACGGCACTGCCCTGCTACTAACTAAAACCAACTATCCTTTCTGGACTTGGCTGAAATCCAGCTCAACGGGCGTTGAACGCCCAAAGATCAGAACAGCGACCCGCAAGCGGCTCTTTTCGTAATTAACCTCTTCGACCACGCCGGAGAAATCTGCAAACGGGCCATCGACGACGCGCACTTCCTGGCCAGGCTCGTACAGGGTCTTAGGCTTCGGCTTTTCAACCGACTCTTCAACCCGATTGAGGATGGCATTGGCTTCTTTCTCGGAGATAGGCGCGGGTTTGTCCGGCGTGCCCCCTATGAAGCCGAGAACTTTCGGCGTGGACTTGACCAGATGCCAAGTGTCCTCGTTCATATCCATGTTGACCAGCACGTAGCCGGGGAAGAACTTGCGCTCAGTGGTGCGCTTGACGCCCTCCTTCATCTCGACCACTTCTTCGGTCGGGACCAGGATTTCACCAAAACTTTCCTGCAGACTGGCGCGGTCAATACGCTCGGCCAGGGCCTTTTTGACACTGTTCTCGTACTGAGAGTACGCATGAACGACGTACCAACGTTTGCTCATTTAGATATGCTCAATGTGTTCATTAGCGACCCGTCAGGCTTTTAACGCCCCACAACAGGAAAGAATCCAGCCCCCACAGCATCAGCGCAAGAATCAGCACCGCCACCGCGATCATCAGTGTGGCCTGCACCGTTTCCTGCCGGGTCGGCCAGACCACTTTGCGCATCTCCTGGCGCGAGCCAGTGATGTAGCCCCAGACCGTCCTGCCCAGCTGGGTTTGATAGGCAACCCCGAGCGAGACCGCCACGGCAGCCAGCAGTCCGCCTGTGCGTATCAGGGGGTTGTAGTCGTTGATGAAGTAATAGAACGCGCCCATCGCCCCCACCAGCAAACCAAATGCCAGCAGCAGCAACAAGGAATCAAAGCGCGGTGCTTGAGATGCTTGGTTCTGGGAATCCATCAATTATGAGAGGCCAATACGCGTTGCAAAAATCTAGGTCTTTGATTACGTGAAAATTTTTTGCCCCCAACTGGGTGCAAAAAAACTCGCTTCTGACGCCACTCAATGGCAGGGGCGGAGGGCTTCGAACCCCCAACCTTCGGTTTTGGAGACCGACGCTCTACCAATTGAGCTACGCCCCTAGCGATGTTGCTGATTTTCACGGAGCAAAAGGGGCGCGGATTGTACGCGCCTCTTCGCCTGTTGGGAAGAGGAAGGGAGATTCCCGCCAATTCCGCCAACGGTCTGCAGCCAGATCAGCCCGCCCTGGAGCGAGCTGATCTGCGCAAACACTCAGGCCAGAATCTTGGTGACCACGCCGGCACCGACGGTGCGCCCGCCTTCGCGAATAGCAAAGCGAACCTGCTCTTCCATGGCGATGGGGTTAATCAGCTCAACGCCAATCTTGACATTGTCACCAGGCATGACCATTTCCGTGCCCTCCTGAAGCTGGACGTCACCCGTGACATCCGTGGTGCGGAAATAAAACTGCGGACGATAGCCCTTGAAAAACGGGGTGTGACGACCGCCCTCTTCCTTCTTCAGGACGTAG
>JBFJJV010000174.1:0-5607 GCA_041635265.1 Panacagrimonas sp. | reverse complement strand
GAGCTGCATCGCCAGCGCGCTGGCGATGCAGCTCAATCCCAATCAACCCCCAAACCCATCGAGTAATCTTGAACCCGGACTTCCACTTTTGATTGGTACGCCTACAGGGGGCAGGTCACTCAAGCGCTATGCACAGCCTGCTGGCTACGCCAGCACCCCAGCTCGTACCTGCGCCCGGTGGACGCCTGCAGCGCCGTCCACCGGGCAAGCTCCATCGTGATGGCATTCTGTTTGATTTGATGCGCCACTTTCTGGCGCAACGCTGGTCACCCGAACAGATTGCCCTGACACTGGCCACCATCTATCCCAAAGGCCATGAGTACCGCTTGTCACACGAGACCATCTACAACTGCATCTAAGCCCAGCCCGTGGGCGAGCTCAAGTGCGAACTGATCGCTACCTTGCGCCACACGCACAACAAGCGCGTGCCGCGCAACAAGGGGCAAGACCGAAGAGGGCAAATCCCCGACATGGTGAGCATCCATGTGCGCCCGCCCGGGATTGAGGACCGGCAGTTCCCGGGCAACTGGGAGGGTGACCTGATCAAAGGCGCGGCCAACGCCAGCGCGGTGGGCACGTTGGTCGAGCGCACCAGCAGGCTGCTCATGCTCATCAAACTGCCCGAGTTCAAACCCGCCAGCGCGGTCAATGTAATGCAGGCCTTCAGCGACAAGTTGCTGGGCATCGCCGAGCCCATGCGCCAGAGCATGACGTACGACCAGGGTCGGGAGATGGCAATGCACAAGGAGTTGAGCCGTCGTACCGGAATGGCGGTGTACTTCTGTGACCCGCACAGCCCGTGGCAGCGCGGCTCCAACGAGAACACCAACGGGCTGGTGCGCCAGTATCTGCCCAAAGGCACAGACCTATCGGGCTTCAGTCAGGAACAGCTGGACGCCATCGCTGACCAGATCAACAACCGGCCGAGAAAAGGCTTGGGCGTACGATCTCCGCTGGCCGTATACAGCGAGTTGCTCCTCAACAGCCACCAACACTCCACCCTCGTTCATTGAATTCAAGGGTGTTGCACTTCACTTTTGAATCCACCTCTACAGAAGCGGGTGAAGTCCAGTACATTGATACACGTGCTCCCCCTTTCCATTCTTAAGCAACGGAGGCCAGCTGTTGACCTGCAGCATTCGAACCTTTTCGACCTATCTCAATGATGTCGATCGACTTCTAGAGGAAATGCCCCCGCTTTCTGCTCTGGATGGGTGCGTGAGGCGGCTGGCTAAGGTGCTGGGCTTTGATTCGGCCTGGTATGGGTTCCTGGGCTGGGAGACTTCAAGCGCGGGCAATGGCGTGCCGTCAAACTCAAGCAATACCGGCCCGGTGATGCATGGCACGGCTGCGCTGAACCTGCCGGGTGACTTCTATCAAACATGGCAGGCGATGAGCCACGAAGATCTGTTGCTTGATCAGATTCGCAAGGCCCCGAGACGGGTTGCCACGTACCTGCGGAGTCAAGCCGTGCAGACGGACGGGATGATGGCGATGGTGGATCGGTATGGCATCGGGTCCATCGCCACAGCCACCCAGATACGAACGGATCATCAAGGCTCATTGTTCTTGGCCTGTTTGCGCCATGGGGGATCGTCCGTTCGCCGCTGGCACAACGGAGAACGCGATTTTCTGTACGCATCGGTTGAGGTGTTGGACCGACAAATCCGCCAACGGGCAGACGTGACTGCCGCGACGAGCGGTGAGGGTGTTGAGCTGCTGGTCTCCGCTGCCGGGCACTGCGTCTTTGGCGGTGCCGGGTTGCTTGCCTTGGGAATGGATGCTGAGGGCCCCGTTCGCGATAAGTTGCAGGCAGCCATGCGAACAGCACTGACGCGCACCGGTCGACTCGTGGCTGATGATTTGGGACTGGTGATCACCGCGAAGCCAGCCAAAGTCGACGACGGCGCTGGACTTCGGAGAGTGCACGCCAGACCCCTGTCACCGGTCAGTCGGTTAAGCCCGCGCGAAACGGAAGTGGCAGCACTCTTGACCCAAGGCCTCAGCCATAAACACGTCGCTCGCCATCTGGGTATTTCCCCGGCTACGGTGCGCAATCAGACGAGCCAAATCTACGACAAGCTGGGCGTCCACAACCGAGCGACGCTGGCCTCCGTCCTTGCTTCGGCCAGCCCCGACCGATCTTCGCCACCATAGGTCATTTGCATCATTCAAAAGATTGACGCTTTGCTACAAGCTCTCTTTGCCCTGAAGTGACAGGACATAAATAAGGAGCTTGAGACATGGACTTGAAGGACTACAGCGCACATGACGCCACTGGATTGGCCGATTTGGTCAGAGCCGGAGAAGTGAGCGGAGCAGAACTCACCGACTGTGCCAACCGCGCAATCGATTCGGTAAACGGTTCAATCAACGCCGTTGTCCGCAGGCTGGACCCTCCGGTGATGGGCGACAGCGAGGGCGCTTTTGCTGGCGTGCCATTTTTGGTCAAGGACCTGGTTCTGGCGGTAGGCGGCGTGCCGCAAATGATGGGCACCCGCATGCTGGCCAAGGGCGAGTTCATTCCTCCGACAGACAGTGAACTGTTCACGCGCTTTCGCAAGGCGGGCCTCAACACCATCGGGATCACAGCAACGCCCGAGTTTGGCTTCAACGCCACAACCGAGTCGGTTCTTCACGGGCCCACCCGCAACCCCTACAACCTCGATCGCTCTTCTGGCGGCTCTTCAGGGGGTTCAGCGGCCGCTGTAGCGGCCGGCATTGTGCCCGTGGCGCATGCCAACGATGGCGGAGGTTCCATACGGATTCCAGCGGCCTCTTGCGGCCTGATCGGATTGAAACCATCTCGGGGCCGAACGCCTCTTGGTCCTTACCACGGGATGCCACTGCTCGGTATGGCCTGCGAATTCGCCGTGACCCGAACGGTACGTGATTGCGCGGCATTGCTCGATGCTGTCGCAGGCCCCGACATCGGCGCGACCCAAGGCATCGCCTTGCCAACCCAGTCCTATGTGCGCGCGATTGCTTCCGACACCCGGCCACTGAAGGTAGCGTTGGTTCGGCAGTGGCCCAAGGCGCCGGCGGTGGAGCGGCAAATCGACGAGGCGCTGCAGCGCACCGCCCGCTTGTTAGAGGCCCAGGGGCATGTGATTGAGGAAACGGCGCCCGTCTATGACGTTGATGCTTTCATGCGCGCGAATTTTTCGGCGTGGATGTCTTTCCTTGCGGTGGGGGTCAATGGGTTGAAAGCCGCTATGGGCCGTGAACCTGGGCCAGATGTGCTTGAGGCAGTGACACTGGCCTGCGCGCAGGCGGGCAACGCATTGACGGCGATGGACATCGAGGATGTGTTTGCCGTGATGAACGCCATGTCCCGAAGTCTCGGCGTATTTCTCACGCGCTACGACATCATCTTGATGCCCGCCTTGAAACGCACGCCACTGCCCCTTGGGTACTTGGATCAAAACGATGCGAGTCTCGACGCTCATGGTTGGTACGACCGGCTCTTCGATGCGATTCCTTTCACGGCGCAGTTCAACATGACCGGACTGCCAGCGCTGACCTTGCCAGCAGGCATGCATGACGAGATGCCCGTTCCCATTCAAATGGTGGCGGGAATGGGGCGTGAAGATGTCCTGCTTCAGGTCGCTCGTGACCTTGAACGATTGCAGCCTTGGCGAGCATTCAGGCCCAAAGTGTTCGCTCAATAAAAGTGGATTCTTCAAACCTGCTCAACTCAAGCCTTTGACGTTCCCGGGAAACCTCAAACCAAGTTAAACCACCGGGGGTCAGATGTTGGTATCCGTTCTCGGTCTTCGCACTGGCATTTTTGAATGTGGCGAACCCTGAGGAAATCAATATGCGCTACCCATAAGGTTCCTGTGCGGACGCTAGGACAGGTGTAGACCTGCCACAAGTAATTCTCAAATTCAATCTTCGTAGTAAGGCCAAGAATGTTTCTGATCGCCGAAACCAGTGTGTTTGTTGACTGTTCTATTGAGCACGCGTTTTCCGTTGTGAGCAATATGGAGCGGTTTGGAGAGTGGTTCCCTGAGGTGATATCGATCAGCTCGATGAACGACTTGAATCATGGCGAAGTCAATAAAACCTATGTCGAACTCGTTTCCGTGCCGCTGCAGGGAAAGCGTTCAATTGAAATAGTGGTAAAAGAATCGGTGCCTTGCAGCCGCTTCGTGACCGAGGGCAGGCTTTTTCCACTTCTTCCAAGAATGGAGATCGAACTGGTCACGCAGGCAGAGAGTAAGACGAACATTAGGTGGCGAATGCTGAGTCGGTCCAAAAGCAGGATTGTCAAGTTGTTACTTCTGCCAGTGGCAAAAGTGATCATGCAAAAGCGCGCTGATACAGGTGTCTTCGCATTGAAGTCACTTCTGGAAGGTGGGCTTCATCCGCTTCGCTAAACAGTTTTCAACTTCCAGTTCAAAGTTACTCATAGTCCATGGATGCGTTGAGATCGATAGCACCTGTTGGGCTTTGGGGGTCGTCGTTCGAGACAAAGCGCAGTAGCGACATTTCCCCAAAGTCGGCTGTATCTAAAACTGGACATAGGGCCTCCGAGGCTGCGTATCCCTCCGATGGCGGCTTGGGTACAAAGAGCGAGAAGTCATGGCGCTCCCGCCACCGGCAGCAATCGCTGCAGACCAGTCTTCCTGTCTCAGACCTTATTGCCCGTGAACAGCCTCCCCGAGGGGGCTTGATTTCCCTGAGTGCGGCCCATCGGGAAATCGCCGGTACCCGCGCTCCTCAGTCTTCTACGCTGTAGTTGCGCCACTGCTTCATGGCGTTGCGCATGGTCAGCACCTGCCGCTCGAACTGCGGGCAGGCCCTGCACATGGCCATGTGCAAACGCAAGGCCATGCGCTCGGTCAAGGGCAAGTCGCGGTCTTCCCGGGCAATGACCAGGGCCGAGACTTCTTTGCAACTGCGTCTGAGTGGGTAGGGAGCTTTCATGGGGCGGAGGATTGGGCGAACCAGTTGAGTTCCAGACACTCGCGCAGCCTCAGGCGGGCACGGTGCAATTGAACGTAGAGGTTGGTCGGGGTGAGCGCCAGTTCCTTACAGATTTCTTCGCTGGAGAGTTCCAGCCACTCGCGCATCAGAAACAGGCGCCCCTGGCTGGCGGGCAGCTTGTCGGTACAGGCCTCGAGCACCAGAAAGAACTGGCGCTGGCTCAGGTCCTGGTGCGGGTCGCCCCACTCGGCGGGCTTTTCCGCAAAATGGCCGTCGCGCTTGAACGCCATGTGGTCCAGCGGATCTGCGCGCTCGTCTTCGCTGTCCTGGCCCTGCGTCACTTCGCGGTGGTGCAGGCGCAAGAGATCGACAATCTTGTGCTTGAGAATGCCGACCAGCCAGGTCTTGAGCTGCGAGCGCTGACCATACGACTGCGGTTTGTTCAGCGCAGCCAGCAAGGTCTCGGACACCGCGTCTTCGGCCCAGGCTTCGTTGCGCAATTGCAAGCGGGCGAAGCGCATCAGGTAGTCGCGCAGGTCGACCAACTGTTGCTCGAAAGAGGTGGGGTTTGGGCTGGTCATGGCAGAAAGTGCATGCAATAGTGTAAGGAATCGCGCCAGCGCACAGACCAAACGCAGCCCAACCGGAGAGACCCATGCACCTGCCGCCCAACCG